>JADKJE010000005.1 GCA_016722515.1 Alphaproteobacteria bacterium | reverse complement strand
TTGCTGCATTTTAACCCACCCCTGATTGGCCTTCCATCTTGGGTCATTCATTTTAAGTGGCAAGACTTCTCCTGCTGCCGGATTAGAAATAGCTTCTTTCATTGCCAATTCTTCGGCAAGATTTGCGGGCTGCGTCCTTCCTGTTGATCCTAATCCTAAAGGTTTATTGGTAGCTCCAGAATGCTCAATTTCTCCATCGACAATTTTCCCGATACCCTTAGCATTAACCACACCCATGACCGTTTTTACAGAAACAGCAGTCGCATAAGCAGCGGCAATGACTGTAACTGCGGCAAGAGCGTAAGCATCTTCCGAAGACAAGCCTTGAGCTTGATATTTATTCGCCGCAGTTTCTATAGCTTGATCTGCAGCATAGGCTAAACCGTCACCTATAATGCTGGCATTAATGAGCTGTTCGCCTGCCCAACCCATGGTGCCCACTTCAAAACCAGCTACACCTCCTGATGTAGCTCCAGCCAATGCTCCAACTGCTGCTCCTCCTGGACCTGCGAGACTGCCTGTTGCCGCTCCAGCGAGTGCACCGCTGACAGCCCCGGCAATGGTTGGAACGCCTATTTCGATCGCAGCTTCAATCGCACTCAAACATCCGCATTTAGATTCAATCGACTTTAACGATCCGAGCAAATCGCTTGCCATACTTCCAGCTAATTCTAGAAGTGTTTTTCCACCCCCAAGCGTTAATCCTGCGGCTTGATAAGAAGCTGCAATCTCTGCAGTGGTTCTAGGTTTGGCACCATTTGTGATAAGAATGCTCGTTACACCATTATTAGATGTTAATCCAATATCCGAAGCTAATAGCCATGAATAGCCGTCACTTGTTTTTACGGGTACATATCCATCCAGCAAGAGAGCCATATCTTTGCTTGATAATGTTCCATTGATTGATTCAATGAGTTCAGTACCATAAATATAACCAGCAGCCTTCATTCCACCTGCGCTGTTAATTAATTTTGCTTGGTCAGCGTCAGATACTCCTAATTGATCCAATTTTTCTGCTAGAGATTGTGTAATTTCGATTGCTGTTGAAAGACCAACATTAGGAGTATCTAATTTTGCAGCAATATCTTTCAAAACCTCCACAATATCCTTAAGTCCATCAAGCGGGATTTCCACATCCAAGCTATTATGCTCATCCACCAGGATTTCTTGTACGTTGTTCACATCGCGGTTAACGCCATTCAGTTGGTCATCGGTTGCCGCCTGGCCTGCTATGGTGATGGTTCCTGCACCGATAGTGGCGTGGGTGACGCCGATTTTGGTGTCATCTTCTATCTTTAAGGATGGGGTATAGGATGAGGATAGGTTAGAACCTGATCCAATAACTGGCTGTCCTGGAGGGCCGCCAAAGCCAACGGCTATTCCAGCGCCGTCATAATGCCAGATATCTTCATCGGTTAAATCGCTCACTTCCAGTGAGCCGGTGTTTAAGGTGAGGTTACCGCCGTCTATGTAAGTGCCGTCTTCTTGTGGGGTTGCTTGCGCGATGATGGCACCTGTTAGGGTTGTTTTGCCTGTTACATCAATATCAACTGAGTTAGTGCCAATAATCGATGTGACATTATCCGTCCACTTCTTGTGCCCATCACCACTGCCGCTATAGGCATTTGCGCCAAATGTTGGTGATAAGCCATTAACACCATAACTAATACCCACACTCATGCCACCGCTATGTTCGCTTTTGCTGGTTTCCTGGGTGTTTTGTACTGATTCTACGGTGAGGTCGCCGTCTACATCCATATTCACATTCTGTGCCAGAATATTCGCTCCCTTTACAGTCGTGTCCTTACCGCTATGGCTAATAAAATCATGTCCGGCGGTAATTTGCGTCTGCGTAAAATTGCTGCCGCTGGTTTCATATTTAGAGGAGCTGCTGGAGATGCCGAGGCTGACAGAAATGCTAGGCAGTAATTGGCGGGGTCAGTAAAGCCTTTGCTGGCTTTATACATCGATGCAAATTGCGAAGCTCCCTTATAGGCATCCGCCGCCGTTTGAATTCCTGCATAGCTGCCAGAACCTTTATCGCCTAATCCTTTTACAGAATCAATCAAGCCGGTAAATCCTTCCTGAATGGCAACGGTTACGCCAATGCTAGTCATCTTATGCGATTCGGCGTAGCTGTTATCAGCATCCAGTGCCAACAGGTTAATGTTATTATCGCTGTTGAGGATAACATCATGGCCAGCATTCACGACGCTAGAGAGAATGTTGATATCATCATGGGCATCCATGGTGATGTCATGCCAGGCTACCATCATTGAAGGTAATAAGGTTTCCTGGTAGCTGCTGATCTTGTCCTTGGTCTGCTGGTAGCTCACGCCAAAACTCATGCCAGAAAGTCCGCCGGTGAAACCGCTGTCCTTTTTATACACGTAGCTGGATTCATAACCTTTGCCAGCTTCTACCGTAATGCCGCCTGTGTTGTTGTGGTCGGCATCGGCGAGTAAATGGATGTCGTTACCTGCTTCTGCGTAAGAGGCGGTAACGTTGATATTATCATTGGCATTGATGTTAATGTTATTTCCTGCCGTTAAAGTAGAACCTCGCAAGCTTTCTTTATCTTGTTTGACCTCCTTCTTTGCTAGAACTCATAAAGCCGTGGCTGCTGCTGGTTTCGTGGTAATGGTAGCTTTCGGTTTCGGCACCAATGGTGACATTCTGTGCGGTTAAATTAATATCACCAGCACTTTGCGCATCGCTGCCTTTGATGGTGATGTCGTTGGCGGCATTTAACACCAGCTGCTGACCGCTTAATAACGAGCCAATTTGCAAGGTGCTGTCGCTGGTGTAATGGCTGTGGCGATAGGACGCATCGGTGTGGTTGTTTAAGGCCTGGCTGTCGATGATGATATTGCCGTTGGTCGACGTTAAGCTGCCCGTCCCACCGGCATCGAGCACACCGCCGTTAAAATGGATATCACCGCTGGTGGTGAGGTTTACGTTGTTTCCTGCGGCAAGGGTTCCTTGATGTTGCAGTGTTTCAAACGTGCTTTTGCCGTAGCTGCTTGATCCTACGGATGCGCTGTTGCTGATTGTGTCTGCGGTGATATCCAGATTATTACCCGCTTTGATTAATCCACCTTGGTTTGAAACGGTGCTTGAGTTGATGGTTAGATTATGCTGAGCTTGTAGACCACCTTGGTTGGTGATGCTGTTGCCTGTTAAGGCAATATCATGGCCGTTTAATGTTGCGCCGGTGTTTTGTGCAATGTCTTTTTAATTGGGCATCGCTACTGGCTAGATATACAGTAGGCACTAACACTTGTTTACCGTTAATGGTTTGCTGCACCAGCCACACAATATCTTTGGTTAAAAGCGATTGCTGTGAATCGGTTAAGGCAATACCAACCGATAAATTTAAACTACCCATTTGCTCTTTGGCATTATCATAAAGCTGGGTGATTTGTGCGTTAGCATCGGTAATACCAGGGGTAATAAAACGTGTTCCTAGTTTTTTAAGCAAGGCATCTTCAATTAATTGCGTTTCGTAAAAAGGATCGCCTAATAATAAGATGGTGTGGTCAAGCTGATAACCGAGTTGATCTAATAAGTAACTGGAACCCACATAGCCATTTTGATTAATGTTTGGTATTTGGGTGGTGATCAAGTAGGGCGAGTTAGGATCAGATGCTACTCCAAATAAACCACCTACGCTGACATTCACTCCAGGGGAAACCACCGAAGATTGATCGATACGTGGGGTAATTAATACGCCGCTTATTGGAAGCGATGTCTGGTTATTCACCAAATTACCACCCAACGTTAATGTGCCACCGGCTTCAATGGTGCTGGCTACATGGCCGGATTGATAAACGAGGTCAAACGTTTCAAGTGGAGCGATCGAGCCAACCAGGTCATATTCATTGATGACTGGATTATAGATATGCGGCAAGCAGCCGGAAGTCATGCAGGTATAGCGCAGGATACTGTTAATATCCATCCCGGTATTGGTGACATTGGCATTGCCTAAATCAACATTGCCGCTGGCGCTGACATAACTGACCTGCTGGTTGAGTGTAGAGGCGTCTGCTACCAGGTTGCCCTGAGAAATAATTTGGCCCGCCCGCTCGGTAAAATCTTCTGTTTCTGTAATGACCTGACGTGCTACACCTGGAGGAAGGTTGGGATCGGCCTGCCAGGTAGAGTTATTATCGACCATGAATTTAACGCGGTCTAAATACGGATCAGCATTAAAAAATCAGCCATTGATTATCACTGCCGGTATGTGCCAGCATATCGTCATTGCCATGGCCTAAGCGGATATCAAAATACTCGATATCGCCTGCATCCTCAATAAAGGAAGGATTCCCGACGCGGTGGTTGCTGAGAGTGTCTGCGACTAATGTCATTAAACCACCAGATTGAATTAAGCCGCTTTGGTTTTCTAATAAGACCATGCGGGTGTTGTTTAAACCGCCCATCCATAAGGTGCCCGTTTCTGCCAGGATGTAACCCTGATCATTGAGGAGATGGTTGCCAACTTCTATATTCATATTGCCGTGCGTATAGAGTACGCCTTGGTTTGTCAGGTCATGTGTAGCACCGAGTAACGCATCATCGTTGGACGCGATGACACCGGTTGCGGTGTTGTTTAAATCGTGTGCGCTTATATCGATATGCGTTGCTGAAGAGAGCTCTCCTTGATTGGTTAAGGTTCCACCGACTGTTAAAGACAAATCACCTAGCATCGATATAATCGATGTATCATTTAGCCAATTGCCGCTTACGTTTTGCAAGAGGTGTCGGCTAGTAAGGTGCTGTTCGTTGCGCTGAAACTGCCATTAGTTAGGGACAATCCGTCATTAGCCACAATCTGACTGGTCGTGATAGTGGTTGCTCCAGTGGAAATAAACACCACCGAGTTCGCGAGTATATCGCTATCGCTTATATCGAGGCTGGCGGCTGTCATGGATATCACCTCTTCTGTTCCGCTGGTGAGTACATGTGTTAAATGGATAGAGTCTGCATTGCCCGTAATGGTGTTGGCTTTCACAAACGCAAAGCCTGAATCAGCGCCTGAGCCATCTAAGGTGAGTTGATCGCCGGCAGTGAGATTAATCTGATCACCAGCATAGATATATTGACCACTTAATTGAGCATCGCTATGTGCATTTACGGTTACCGAACCACCAGCAGCGGTTCTGCCGGTATGGGTCACTTTGCTGGCTGTTGAGGTAAGCTTCACATCTGCAGTAGCAGTAGCAGAAGCAGTGCCCGCCTGCACAAGCTCACCATCAGCCGTGATTTCTAAATTACCGTTACTGGCTTGCAAGATACCGCCATTATTAACACCAACGCCTGCTTCGGTGCTTTTAAGATAAATCTTTCCCGCATACATACCACCCAAAGCAGATGCATCAATCGCAATGGTGGGCTTGCTAACCACTGATTCCGGTGTAGCAGCAAGTGGAGTGGCCACACCCGTTTGATAATTGACTTGGTTGCGGCCTGTCGTGACGCGCACTGTATTGCCACCATAAATGGCTGCGTGGATTTGTGCCGCACGGGCGATGATATCAAAGGAATCGGTCTGGCTGGCATCAACGCCGTTGCCTTCAATCAGGATGTTGCCTTTATCAACGGTGATATGGTCTATATTGCCCGCACCATCCATATGGGGCACTCCGGTCGTTAACGTGACTTTAGGCGTGTTGATGAATCCGCAGCCATTGCAGCTGATGCCGTTGGGGTTAGCGACAATATACTCCGCCTTTTTGCCGAAAATTTCCGTAGGGCCGTTTAAACTGGTGGTATTGGTGCCGGTGACTTCATTGAGGATAATATTCGCTTCATGGCCTGTGCTAAGATTAGAATTGCCAATAACAACACTACCAAGGGTTGAGACTCCCGTTGACGCAGAATTATTCACAATCAAGCCTTCATTGCCAACTTGTAGATCGGTTAGTTAGTTATGGGAAACACCAGCAGCAGATGGTGTAGCAATGTTTTCTACCGGTGTATGATTAAGCGATTCAGCAACATGAGGTTGATTGGCTAAAGGAGCAGCTGTGTCGGATGTAATCACAGTCTGTGCGTAGACGATGGGTGCTAACATAGGTTGTAGTGCCAGTATTACAGAGAGCATTAACACAAGGCAATGATGTAATTTTATTGACAATTCTTGACCCAATTTTTTCATAAATACCGAATGCAAGTGAATGGCTATTTCCCACAGAAGGAAAATTGTATACTATGGTATAAAGTTGAAAACAAGGAATTATTTTCAATTGGAAGTTAAATGGAGGATTGGCTCATTTTTGTATGTAAGTTAGCGAATACCTGTTTTTCTTTTTCATGAAAGGCTACCGCTCTTGTTCTTCTTGGATCGTATGCACATCAAAGGAACATACCAAATCTCAGCGGGACACCAAAATCAACATTTCTTAATCAATAACATATTGATTTATAATGATCTGTAATTTTAAATATCAGTAGCCGATGAAAACAAGGGCTGGAATATGGTTGAACCCGTCACCGTTACGGGAGCTGCCGCGACTGCTTTTGCGCCCATTCCATTGGGAGATTTTCAAGCAAGAAATGGCTCAATTTAGGTAAAAATTGGGTTTTTATGGGTGACTATGTAGATGACAGGAACATACCCAATCTCCGCGGAATACCCAAATCAAATTCTCTCAATCAACACCATGTTGACTTATAAGGATCTTTAATTTTAAATCCCGGTAGCCGACGAAAGCAAGAATATGACTCACCTTGTTGAATTGTTTTTCTATCCTAATTCCGCAACGGTTTTCCAACATCCAGCATATGCTCCAGCCTTGCCAATGACGCTGGAGTTTGAATAAGTTCCAGGAAGGCAGCGCGTTCTAAATCGAGCACTTGCTGTTCACTGAGCTGTTTGGTGATATCCGTATCACCTCCGCTTAGTACATAAGCTAACGCTTTAGAAACAACCACGTCATGCGGTGTCGCTTTGCCTCTTCGCTCAAATTGCTGAATCCCCATATGCAATGCCGTACGTGCCGTTTTTCCGGGGAGACTCAATGTATCAGGCTCCGGTGCTTTATAATTAGGCGCAAGCGCCAGGCATTTAGCTTTAGCTTCAGCCAACACATGCTGACGGTTCATCACAATTTTATCGCTGTCGCGTAAAATACCCATTTCTTTGGCTTCTTCGGCTGAAGTCGATACTTTAGCGGTTGCAATATATTCGAACACTTTGGTAATTGCCGGCATCATATTCACTGTTTTCACCAGGCTTATCCTTGAAAACATCCGCCCTAATGCCGCAGCCGTAGATTGTTCTTTTAAGCGCATTTTTTGATGGCGCACCAGCATTTCAGTACACCCTCCCCACCCTGGGATAATACCAACGCCTACTTCCACTAACCCGGTATAGGTTTCCATATGCACAACAGCGGCATCGGAATGAAGCAGCATTTCACAACCGCCTCCCAGCGCCATCCCACTGGCAGCCGTAACCACTGGGAACGGCGCATATTTAAGGCTTTGATACGTGCTTTGACCTTGTTTAATCACATCATCCACCATTTTCCAGGCAGCAACGTTGGCCGTAAACAGCAATACACCGATATTGGCCCCCACACAAAAATTATCACTGTCATTACCAATGATTAATCCCTTATATTGCTGATCCTTCACCAAGGCGATCGATTTTTGAATCAGCTCAAGTACCATCGGATCAAGCGAATTCATCTTTGAGGTAAATTCTAGGCACACAACACCATCGCCCACATCCCACAGCGAAGCAGAACCATTTTTAAGCAGAGGTTTGGCTCCACGTTTTTTATCAGCCAATGTCCACCCATAATCAGGAACCGGCTGAACATGATACTGTTCAGGTCCTGAAAATACCATGATATCGCGGCCTTCATCGTGATAGAAATGCCCTGTACCAACGGCTGAAATATTCTCAGGAACCGCCATTCCCAGCAACGTACATTGCTCAGCAAGCCACGCAGCTCCCGACTGGGTATCCGTGCTTAACTTATCAATCAACTGAAATGGGCCCCATTTCCAATTATATCCCAGACGCATCGCTTTATCGATAGCATCGATCGAATCGGCAGCCTCTGGAACTAATCGTGACGCATAAGCAAGCGTCGGGATCATCACTTCATAGGCAAAGCGACTGGCCTTTTCGTCGCTGGTCAGCAACAGGCGCACATTCTTTTTAGCCTGGTCGATGATCTCCATATTTACTTTTTTAGCAGGCGCATATTCGCCTGTTTGCAGATTGACCGCCTCTTTTTCTTTGATATCACCATCCGTATGAAGACGATAAAATCCACCTTTGCCTTTTCGACCGATATACCCCGTTTCAATCATGTTGGTGACTAAAGGAAAATTTTCATATACGCGGTGGAAATGATCATTGTCGGGAAGATATTCAAGTAGCGATTTAGCAATCTTTGGCATCAAATCAATGCCAACCAAATCCATTAAACCAAACACCCCCGTTTTAGGCACCCCAAAAGGTTTACTTAAAACAGCATCAGCCACTTCAACAGAAATATCCATTTCGATGGCTTTGCGTAAGGCAAGTGTCATCCAGAATGAACCAATGCGGTTAGCGATAAAACCAGGAGTATCTTTGCAATGCACCACACCTTTGCCTAATATTTTCTCGGCAAACTCTTCCATTTCCGCTTCAATTTCTTTGCGGTTACGATTGGTGGTCACCATTTCAAGCAACGGCATGTAACGCGGCGGATTGAAAAAATGGGTGATGATAAAATCCTGTTGGAATGGTTTGGTCATTCCTTCCACCAATGCCTTTACCGGAATCGTCGAGGTATTAGACGACACGATAGAATTTGGCCGGCGCACCCGGTCAATCTTTTTATAGAGAGTCCGTTTGACTTCGATATCTTCAACCACGGCTTCAACAATCCACTGACAGGATTTGAGCAATTCAATATCGTCCTCAATATTACCGATGGTAATCCGCTTGATATTACGCGGATGTGTCAACACCGCGGGATTAGCCTTTTTCATGCGTTCCAGGGCTTGCAATGCAAGCTGATCGCGTTGTGCGGCACCTTCTGGAACCATATCCAGCAACACCACATCCAAGCCAGCATTTGCCAGATGTGCTACAATTTGTGAACCCATTATCCCCGAACCAATAACACCTACTTTTGTGATTGTGATCATTATACAGCCTCCAACACGGTTGCTATCCCTTGTCCACCGCCGATACACATGGTTGACAGTGCAAACTTTTTATTCATGCGCCGCAGCAACATAGCCGCCTTACCCGTAATCCGTGCTCCTGAAGCACCGAGTGGATGGCCAACGGCAATAGCGCCACCATCTAAATTGACGCGCTTCATATCCGCTTTCAACTCTTTAAGGACAGCCAATGATTGCGAAGCAAACGCTTCGTTCAATTCAATAATATCCATATCGGCAATCGTTAGTCCCACCCGTTCCAGTGCCTTATGAGTAGCGCTGATGGGACCAATTCCCATCATTTCAGGAGCGCAACCTGAAACTGCCATACTTTTGATATAGGCAATTTTTCGCAATTGATGGAGGTTAGCATATTCTTCGGAACAGACAATAACCGCAGCAGAACCATCGGTAAGAGGTGAAGAGGTTCCTGCGGTGACAATCCCGCCTTTTAAGAAAGCTGGTTCTAGTTTTGCCAATGCTTCCAACGATGTTTCAGGACGGATACATCCATCATGTTCAATGAGATGATCACCATCACGGATGGGTATAATTTCGTCCTTCAGCTTTCCGCTCTCAAATGCCGCCGCTGCTTTTTTATGGCTGGCTACGGCAAATTCTTCCTGCGTTTTACGAGAGATATAGTAACGATCAGCCACATTTTCAGCCGTAACTCCCATAGCCTCGTAAGCTTGAGGATAGGTTTCATAAAGCGAAGGATGGGGCAAAGGATTGAAACCCGTCATCGGTATCCGAGTCATAGACTCAATTCCGGCACACACAAATAAATCACCTGCACCACAGGCAATTTTACCCGCTGCGATATGGATAGCTTCCATAGAGGATCCACAAAAACGATTCACAGTCACACCGCCTGCACGAATTGGAATACCCGCGATAAAACTGGCCAGCCTGGCAATATTTAATCCCTGTTCCGCTTCTGGAAATGCGCAACCAACGATAACATCTTCAATGTCGTTTTGATTAATACCGGTTCGGTCAATAAGGCCTCGCATCACCTGCGCCAGAATGTCATCAGGCCTTATTGTTGCCAGTTGTCCTTTGAACGCCGGAGTAAATGGAGATCTTCCATAACCCACAATCACACTTCGCTTAAACATTGTCCCCCACCTGCTTAAATTCAACTTTCAATATATAGACTAGCGAATTGCTCTGCAACATGCAAGACTGACCCACAATCACCTCCATACGCCTGTCTAAGGCGACTTTAATCATCTTATTTCGGGCCTGTAACAAAATGTAACAAAGCGTGATTTGTATAGTACCGCCCAATTTATTAAATTAGAATAAAGGAGTTTATTTTTATATAAGTCAGATTTTATATAAGGCTTTAAACTCGCTATATCTATCTATAAGGATGAGTGAATATGTTCTACAGTCAGCAGCGTACATTAAAACATCGAGTCAGTTGCGTTGGCGTTGGTTTGCATACCGGCGTACAAACCGTTATCACCCTCTGCCCTGCGGCCGAAGATACTGGTATTGTTTTTAACCGCACCGATGTAGGCAATAAGCATCCGCTCGTACCTGCTCGTTACGATCTAGTCACCCACACTATGCTTGGGACTCGTATCCAAAACGCACACGGCGTTAGCGTTGATACGATTGAACATTTAATGGCCGCTTTGTGGGGTTGCCAGATTGATAATGCGGTGATTGAAATCGATGGGCCTGAAGTACCTATCATGGATGGCAGTTCAGAACCGTTTGTGTTCCTGATTGAATGTGCAGGTATTCATAAACAAACTCAGCCTCGTCGTGTTATTGAGATTAAAAAAGAAATCCACATCATCGAAGATGGCAAATTTGCCTCTGTATCGCCAAGCGATACATTTGCAATCGAACTTGAAATCGATTTCAAAAATCCGGTTATTGGTCATCAAAAATATTTCTTTGATGCGCGTCAATATTCATTCAAAACCGATGTTTCCAGCGCCCGTACGTTTGGCTTCCTCCACGAAGTAGAACAGCTTCGCTCTATGGGACTGGCGAAAGGCGGTTCTTTGGATAACGCCATCGTCATTAACGAAGAAGGCATCATGAATAAAGACGGACTGCGCTTCGACAATGAATTTGCCCGCCATAAGTTATTAGATTGCGTTGGTGATTTCTTCTTAGCTGGTGGTTTTGTTAAAGGTTCATTCAAAACCTATCGCTCAGGACACGACCTCAACAACAAATTGCTGCGTGCCCTTTTCAGTGACGAAACAGCCTGGTCTCAGGTGAGCTTCTCGGAAGATTCTGCCGCACATAGCGCGTTTTCACATACTATGGCTGAAACGGGATTAAATTAATGTCATCCTCCCTTATGCGGCTTCTACGTGGTAGTAGCCGCATAAACGTTAAGCCGAATAAACCGACCAGAGAAGTTCCATCGCCTTATTGGCATCACGTCCTGGATTAACTCGGTCTATCTGATACGCCTAATACACCGAAGAAACTCCAAAATCCGGTTACGTAGAATTATTATTGTCGTGATTCACTTAGAAAATATGGATAAAGATTCCCCTTTAAACAATAGTCCTTACCTTATAGAATGGCGTCAGGTCGGTCATGCTGTAAAAGTCAGCGCGATCGATCCACAGACCACGCTTGAGGTTTCCATTGTGGGAGACGCACGTGTGGGACTTGACGTTTTAAAGAAACAAGCCATACGCAAGTTGAACCATCAATTAAATAAGCAGAGGAATTAACACAAAAAACACTTTCTCTCTGTTAGAATTGGCGGTATTGTAGGGACAAAAATGGAATGTATGATGAAGGTTTTGCGCGTTTTATGCCCGGTTATTATTGGCCTCACCGTGTTACTGGGGAGTCAATCCTACGCAGGTGGGCCTGATCCCAATATCTATGCCTGCAAAGAAAGCCCTCAAATCTTCAGCCCTATTGATCCTCCTGATTTCTTCCCTAAGAGCAATAATCTGCGCCGCAAAAATGGCTCACCCACACTAGCGGAAGGCACGCCCATGCGTATTGTTGGACGCTTACTGGATAAACACTGTACGCCGGTGGAAGGCGCCAGTATCTATATGTGGCAGGCCAATGTCTTTGGCAATTATCAAGGCTATTACGATAATAATGAAAAAGCCGATATTAATTTTGCCGGCGGCGGCTCTACGGTAACCGACAATATGGGGCGGTTTGATTTTTTAACGGTGATGCCAGAACCTTATAAAAATAGGGCTAGACAGGTTCATTTTATCATTCATGATAAAAATGTCGGTAAATTTGAAACCATCATGTATTTCCCTAATAATCCAGCCAATATGGATGATCCCCAATTTTTAAGCCTGACTCCCGAAAAACGCCGTGTTTCCGTAGCACAAGCCTATACTGATCCAACCTTTCCAACCTTTGAAGACCATACTTTCTTTTTCCCGATAACCTTACCGGTCAAAGCAAAATACAGGGGATTCTAATTTACACTGGATACCATCTCTATGCGTGTGTTGTTTATCCACCAAAATATGCCGGGTCAATATAAGCATATTGCTTGTGAATTAGCAGCGGATCCCCAAAATGAAGTAGTGTTTATTACGCGGCGTAAGGATATCGAACTTCCTGGAATCAAAAAAATCCTTTACGAGGTTCGCCGTGAACCACAAAAAGAAACGCACCGTTATTTAATCACACTTGAAAAAGCCATCTTATACGGGCAGGAAGTCTGGCGCGCATGCAAAGCCCTCAAAGATAAAGGTTTCATGCCTGATATTATCTGCGCTCATCCCGGTTGGGGCGAAGCTATGTTTGTCAAAGATATTTTCCCTGATACCCCACTTCTTAATTATCTAGAATTTTATTATAATGCTCATGGTGCCGATAGTAATTTCGATCCTGAAGATCCACTAACCAGCGATGATATGGCACGTATCCGGGTTAAAAACTGTAATAATTTATTAGCTCTGGAATCATGCGACTGGGGCATCAGCCCCACTTATTTTCAAGCGAATGTCCACCCGTCTTATTTTCGCTATAAAATGTCGATTCTTCATGATGGAATTAATACTCAGATTGTTAAACCAAACAACGACGTCACCTACACCCTTCCTAATGGCAAAACCCTACATAAAAACGATGAGATTATTACCTATGTAGCACGAAACTTTGAGCCTTATCGTGGTTTTCCTACCGCCGTTAAAGCGTTGGAAATACTCCAGAAGCGTCGTCCAAACGCGCATATTATCATGGTTGGGGCCGATGGTGTCAGTTATGGCAAAAAGCCTGAAGGCAATAAGACCTATCGGCAGATCTATTTTGAAAAAGCCAATCTTGATTTTGAAAAGCTGCACGTGCTTGGTAGCCTTCCCTACCCGGATTATTTAAAGGTAATCCAGCTATCAACGGCACATATTTATCTTACATTTCCGTTTGTGTTATCATGGTCAATGCTTGAATCGATGGCAGCCGGATGTGCCCTTGTTGCTTCACGCACGTCACCCGTGCTAGAAGTCATTGAAGATGGAGTCAATGGGTTATTAGCCGATTTCTTTTCACCTGAAGACGTTGCCGATAAAGTCTGTGCTATACTTGAACATAAGGATCGCATGCAGTCGATGCGCTTGATGGCTCGCAAAACAGTGGAAGATTTTTATGATTTAAATACCCTTTTACCGCTGCATATTCAATTAATCCGTGAACTCGCACAAGGTCACGTACAGCCACCGATTGCGCAAACCATCGCCAAACAATTTGTACCACCTTCGCAGTTGTATCTAAGCAATACCCATGGAGGAAGGCCGCATGACTAAATCAACATTACTGCGTATCGGCTTTAGCGATCTTCCACTTGCACAGATACACCCATCCCTTGCCAAAGGACAATGGCAGGAATTAAATATTGCAGCCGATCCCAAACACCCTGAAAAACTTTATCATCTTACACAGTATAATAATGATTCCGTCCAGGCCATCGTTGCCCACCAGGCATTAGAGTATTTGTTTACCTACGAAGTTCCAAAAGCATTACAGGAATATTTTCGCGTGGTTGAACCAGGGGGATTTTTATTCATCACAGTCTATGATTTACAGACCGTTGGAGAAAGCCTGGCTTCGGGTAAGCTAGAAGGAATGGCACTAACGGATAAAAAGGGCCAAACCAATCCCATGGCTTGTCTTTTTGGCCCTGCCAGCCAGAACACTTCAGCTAAACATCTTCAGTATCGCACAGGATTCATTGCCCAACGCCTTGCTGATAAACTTCAAACCGCTGGTTTCACGGGTATCCGTGTTCAACGAGATGGGCTTTATCTCAATGCTGCAGCCTATAAATTAAAACCAGAACAAAAACCTTATCGGCAAATTCTTGAGTTTGATGTTAATAAAATGATGCTTAGCCGCGATGAATTAGACCAACGTCCTGGCTTACCTGTTGATTATTAAAGGTTAGTATTGTGTTCCATGCTCACTGCAAATAAGCTTGAAATCTTCCGCTGATATCAACTAGAATAAATGGATATCTATAAGGGGGCATTATGATTAAATTTTTATCACCATTTGTTGCATGTATGGCTACGATTGTTGGGTTAGGCAGTGTTGCCTATGCGGATAATGTCAGCTTGACTATTTACAGCAGTAATCAGCCCGGTGCTATTAACCCAGATCAATACCGACCGGTTGCCGGACAAAATAACATTTTTATTGGCAGTGCTGTTCCTGGTTATGCTATGGTCCGCCAAACGCATTCGTTTGCACTGAAAGCAGGAACCAGTCGCATCGATTTTGATGGAGTAGCTGCGTTGCTTGATCCAACAACCGTAACATTTAAATCGCTAACAGATCCGCTGGGCACGCATGTGGTCTCACAAAATTATCTATTCGATTTAGTTAGTCAGGAAGCCTTGTTAAACCGTTTCTTGGGAAAAGATATCACCATTGAGCAACATAACGGAAATTCAACCAGCACCCATAGCGGCCAGTTGCTCACCAGCAACTTTGGTACCACCATTCTTAAAACCAAAGATGGTATTTATTCAACCAATAATGTTACCAGCACCAGTTTTAAAGAATTACCCGAAGGCTTACGTATTAAACCAACACTAGAGTGGGATATTTATACCAAGAAACAGGGAAATCATGATAGCGTCATTGCTTACCAAACTCAGGGCATCACGTGGTGGACCGATTATAACATCACCCTTACCAAAGAAGGCAAAGACGGCCAGGACATGATCGACATTGCTCCGTGGGTCAGTATCCTCAATCAAACCGGCACCAGTTTTACCAATGCCGAAATTAAATTAATGGCAGGCGATATTAACCGCCAGCAGGAACCACGACGCATCATGTATAAAGCCATGGCAATGGAACGTGATGCTGGTGCCATCCCCGCTGCACCACCAGGATTTGCCGAAAAATCATTCTTTGAATACCATCTCTATACCTTAGGGCGCCCGGAAACCATCACCCATAACGCCACCAAACAAATCGCCTTATTTACCCCAATTACCAATATCCCAGCTAAACGGCAATATGTGCTAAAGACACAGGAAGGCAATAAGGTCGGTGTCTATTTACAGATTACCAATAATGAAAAATCAGGCCTTGGTAAACCACTCCCCGCAGGCAGGGTTCGCATTTCCAAACAAGACGGAAAAAGCATGGAACTTATTGGTGAAGACACCATCGACCACACCCCCAAAGATGAAGAACTTAAATTAAAACTTGGCAATGCTTTCGATATTGTGGCCGAGCGTAAAGTGATGGCCACGCGCGAAAATAACGAGCATAAATGGCGTGAAGACGATATTCAGGTAGAACTCAAAAACCGCAAAAAAGATGCCATCACCGTATTGGTGGATGAACCTGTTTCGGGTTCTAATGTACAAATCCTTAAACCTAGCCATAAGCCTGTTAATAAGGGCAATAGTCTCTACGAATTTGCCGTACCATTAGCCGCAGGGTCAGCATCCAAACTTAGCTATACATTGCGGACGCAATGGTAATGAAATATTAGGCTGTAAGAGCGCTTATTTCGGGAACAACTGCTTGGTAATCCAACTCCACTTTTGGGGTTTTCTGTACCATTGAAGCCGCTATTTGCGATAAGGAAGAAAGCATATGAAAGACCATTCCCAATGCGTAACCAGGGATATATAAATACCACGGAATACCCGCTTTTAGCCATAAACGGTTATATTGTCTGGCAAATTTGATTTGTCCTTTGATTAGGTTCATCGCTCCCCGTTTAGCACGATAGAACCTGCTGGGATTTTTACAGACGCAGACCCATACATCATTATGAATACCAATAAAAACGGCACGGCGTAACATGTAGCTTAAAGTATATAGCTGCTTATGCTCGACTTTGGCTGCAACATGCACAACATTCAAACCAAGATTTCTTATATGAGCCATCCAATAACCACCCCACATACGCGCATCGCTTTGCCTTACGAACGGGTGCTGACGCATCACTTCGGTGCGTACGGCAAAATTATTAGCATAAAACGTCTGGCGCTTGCTGCGTGTATCACTCTTATTTTCGATAGGAAAAAACCAGCAGATCGCACTTACATTTTCTGAAAAAAGAACCTCGCTTGGCAAAGGTTTCACCGTACACCACAGCCACAGATGGATCAGCAAACGGCTCCACTATCTGTTCAAGCCAGTTTTCATGATAGACACAATCACTATCGGCCATCACCATAATATCTGCTTTCGTAAGAAAGGCTGGCACGGCCTTTTTTTCATAATAAGACGTCCCCGGAGCTGCAAGATAAACCACCGACAGATAGGTTTGCGCAGAAGCAAGTAACGGGTCAAGCAACCCCTTTAGAGTCGTCAATGCAATTTTTTGGGGATCATAAACAATGAAAAGTTCACTGGAACCGATGACATTGTTTTTAATATTCTTTTCTAAAATAGTTGTCAAACGCTCTATAAAACAAGCACTATCGTGATCCAGTAATTCCTGAGCATTATCCCACTCCAACACAATAGAAGCCGAGATTACCTTTTTGAATGTATAAGTCATTTCTTTACCCTTGAGGAATAAGGTGGATTTGTATACCCTATATAATAGTGATTATAAACATGTGTCCATCTTTTTTCAAATTTTCAAATAGGTAGTCATGCCAAAAGCCTTTATTGCTGTATGCACTGCCCAACGTCCGGTTATGTTGAAAGAATGTATTCTTTCGTTGGGTAATCAATCGATACCAGCTGGATGGGATGTTTCGATCCTGGTGATCGAAAATGATGAGGTAGCTCACTGTCGGGATATCGTCACAGAAGTGAGCTACCACTGTTTGCTACCTATCCATTATGTCTTTGAACCTGTGCGCGGGATTCCTTATGCACGTAATCATGCTCTTGAATATAGCATTGAACATCAAAGTGACTGGGTATTTTTCATCGATGATGATGAAGTTGCTTCTCCTTCGTGGGTTTCTAACATGCTTGAAGCATCTTTGCATTTTAAAGCTGATGCGTTTCAAGGACCTGTGCGGTACGAATACACACACCCGATTCCTTTATGGTTTGAAAAAAAGAAGCGCCGACACCTTTCCACTGGCACACTCATGCACGTAGCGGCTACTAATAATATTATGATGCATAAACGCTTATTCGTTAGTAAACCTGAGGGATTAGGACTGCGTTTTGATACTTCTATGCGTTTTACCGGAGGAAGTGATACTGATTTTTTCTTTCGCGCTACAGATCTGGGTGCCACGATACGCTGGGTTGACGATGCTGAAGTGCATGAAACGGTGATTGCCGAACGCCTTGATTTAGGCTGGATCCTCCGCCGCCACTTACGTGTTGCATCCAACGCATGTACCGTTCACCGCAAACGCAAAGGGCTGCTGAAAACACTTCGCCGTTATGGCATTAAATCATTGCTTCGCCTCTGCTATGGCTCTCTTGTCCTTGTTATTGTCGTATGGTTTATCCATATTCCGTATGTCCGCCAGTTTTTATTAGTCCATGCCTTTACTGCAACGAAGCATTTAGCTTCAGCAATTGGTTATTTAGCTGGATTTACCCCGTGGAAGCCTCAGCCGTATAAAGTGGTAGATGGATATTAGGCTTGGGAACACCCCATCCAATACCCTCCCCTTTCCGACTAACTCTTCACGCGTAACGTAAAAAACTTGACGGATTGCTGGCAATGCCCTATACCAGAGGAAAACTTGTGTCAAAACAATCAAGTTCGAAATGGATTACTTATGACATTCAAACAATTTCTATCTTTAAGCCTAAGTATAATGGTTGTATTGTGCAGCCCTCTTGTTGCGCAAGCGTCGGATTCTTCTTCTGCAACGGTGTCTTTGCATCGTTCAGAGATTATCAGTCTCGATAAAACCGTTTCTAAATTTATCATTGGCAATAACGAGGTGGTCGATGTCGTTCGCCACGGCGATAAAAAGCTTTCTATTCAAGGACTTAAAGTTGGAACAACCACCATTAGAACCTTAGATAAATCAGGAAATCTGCTTTCCTTGGTAAATGTCACCGTGGTTCCGGACTTGCCTTCGGTACGCCAATCATTAAAATCACTACTCCCCCATGAAAATATCGGGGTAGAAATTATCGGCAATAACATTGCTCTAACCGGCATTGTTTCTGATGCAGAAGCGGCAGCACGCGCTGTGATGATTGCTAACGAATTTGTCAAAGTTCAAAATTATGGCCGCGATGTTGTTAATTTGATGCAAGTTGCTTCTGGACAACAAGTGATGCTGCGCGTCCGCGTAGGTGAGATTCAACGTACAGCATTAAAGAAAATTGGCGTTAGCCTTCAAGGGTTGCGCGCAACCAGTAAATTAAAAATTCCTTTTGCTACTGGGAACGAAGTCGGTACCAGCATCAATACATTAGGATCTGCGGTTGATTCGTTTGCAACCGGTGGAATCATGTATAGTGGAAGCGGTGTCGATCTTTCTGCCAGCCTTGATTTGCTTGAAAAAGACGGGATGTTTAAAGTGTTGGCTGAGCCAAACCTGGTAGCCGTTTCTGGTAAGTCAGCTGATTTCTTAGCGGGCGGCGAGTTCCCTGTGCCGGTTTCGCAAGGCGAAGAGCGCATGTCGGTCGAGTATAAAAAATTCGGTGTTTCTGTTTCCTTTACCCCATTAGTGCTCTCTCAAAACCGTATCCGCTTAAGTGTCGCACCCGAAGTATCGGAAATCAGCACCGATCAAGCTTCAGGTGCCATTTCAACCAAAGAACTGAGTGTTCCTTCAGTTACAACTCGACGCGCCAATACGACGGTTGAACTTTCCCCGGGTGAAAGCTTTATGGTTGCAGGTTTGATCAAGGATCAATTCAGCACCGAAATTCAACAAACACCTGGTATCTCAAATATTCCTATTTTAGGAGCAGCATTGCGCCATACCGCTACATCACGTAATGAAACCGAGTTGGTCATTGCTGTAACCCCCTATCTTGTCAATCCTTTGACAGGTAGCGATGTGCGTTTACCTACTGATTATTTCCGTCCGGCAACCATGTTGGAAACCATGTTTTTTGGTGCCTTGGGCACAACAGCAAAACAAGGCGGAAACCCTGCTTCACTTGAAGGGCCTTTTGGCTTTATGATGGATTAATGCGTTATACGTAAATGGTGGTTATGGTCATGAAAAAATTACATTTGGTTCTCTTATCTTCGCTTTTACTAGCTGCTTGTACACATCCTGCTGTGTCAGTTGTGTCTCCTGGACAGCCTGAATCATTGCTTGATGTTGCTACCCAAAAAGTGACGCTGCCTCTACGTACACAGGAACAGGTCGACCAACTCGTGAAGCATCTAGAACATGAGCAACCTGCTAATGCATCATTGCAATGTAACCCTGCGGTCAACCCACTCTGCCAAGCAGCACAAGAAACATTGCAACTGTATGGTATTTCCAGCCAGCTTGAGCAAGGCACGCAGGACACGGTTACCCTTGTTTATAATCGCATCGCTGCAAAGCCATGTGACAACCGTTTTGTTTCTAATCACTATAATTTAACCAACCAGAATCATAAAGCGTTTGGTTGCTCTGTTGCATCCAACATGGTGCAGATGGTAACCGACCGCAGTCAATTTACCGATCCACACATTTTGGATCTGCCAGATGCCAGTAATGCCGTTTCGGTTTACGATAAATCCTATTTGAAAGATTCAAAATAACGATCGGTTTCCGGCATTAAACACCCCCTCCTCTAAAAAGGAGGATAAAACAGAATTGGATTAGTCATGACTGTTTTCTCCATACCGTTTGGTGTTCCGTATCTTGAAACAGCTGTTGCCCATTTAGTGCACACTATTCCTGAGAGTGATTTAGCGCACACAACCATTATAACCCCTTCACCTGCTGGGACGGCCCTCCTTAAATCACTCCTTGACAAGGTAACAAAGTCGAACCTGGCGGTTCCCCTGATCGTGCATTTAAGCGATGACTATGCGTTGACCCAGTGGTTAGAATCTCATCAGCAGCGCATGGCACCGTCTCAACAGAAGCCTTCACAAGCTCAACGGCTGCTTTGTATCTACCATTATCTCAAAGAAACCAATCAAGCCCCCCAAGGATCCTCCAAAAGCCTTCTTGAGATCAGTGTCCAACTGCTTGATCTGATGGACGAAATGACCCTGTATGATATCCCATTTTCAGCTCTTGGAACATTAGTTCCTCAGGACCATGCGCAACGATGGCAGCAATCGCTTGCACTTTTAGGCAAAACATTTTCCTATTGGCAATCGTATCTTCATCAACATCGATTAGTCGACCCAATCAAGGCAAACCATGCGCTACTTAAGCATATAACCCGCTACCTAGAAACGAATAATCCGAGTAAACCAGTGATCGCATTGGGTTCAACAGCCAGTCGACCAACAACGGCTAAACTCCTCCAAGCCATTGCCAAACTTCCACATGGTATGGTTTATCTGGAAGGACTGACCCCAGCAATAGGTTCACAAACACTCTCTGAAGCTCACCCTTGTTACCACGTCCAGCAATTTGCTAAATCCACGGCTATGGATATTCAGGTGATTGAGATAACTTCGCAAAACGATCCTTCAACATCGGCATTGTTGGAACAATTTTTTGCACCGGCTGAATTATTTGGACAAGTGACCGATACCATTCATTCTGCGTTATGGAACAATATCCATGTTGTTGAGTGTCCGCATTTACAAGAAGAAGCTGCAATCATCGCCCAAACGGCACACCATTGGTTAAACGAAGCCCCTCATGAACCAATTGCCATCATTACCAATAACTATGAACTGGAACAATATCTGGTTCAGTCCTGTAAGCATTTACAGATTCCACTCCACTCATCATGCTCTCTTCCCCTTAACCGCACCGCCTTATGGCAATGGATGATGTTATTTCTTAAAACAGCCTTGCAACCCTTTAATCTCTCGAGCCTTATGGCCCTGCTTAAGCATCCACTGATGCCCGATACAATTGAGCATCCGCCTAGTTCGCTATTGGCCAGGCAGCTGGAGGTACATTTTCTGCGTCATAAACGATTTACCTTTGAGGATTATGAATCCATCGGCCACGCCCTTTATCAATCATCCGACAACACTTTATATAACTGGCTTAAACCTGTGCTTGATGGATTTGTTTTTCTTCACGATGGCTTTAATGCGCATCAACCCAAACAAACACTGGGACATTTTTTACGGTTACATCTTGCATCGTTAACATTGAATGCAGAGGGACGAACCTGGGATGACCATGCATTGTGGCACACAGAGGAAGGAAAAAAAGTTGCTTCATTCCTCCATGAGTGGCTAAACGGACCATTGGCTGATCAAACCATGGATACTGCCGACTACCCAGAGGTACTTAGCCAACTTGCAAGGCAGCAACATATTGCCGCTGAGCCAATACCATCTCCCAATACGGCCATTTCCATCCTAACTCCGTTTGCTGCACGACTGGCCGATTATAAACGTGTGATCATCGCCGACTGTAATGAAGGTTCTATTCCCTTTGCCCGGTCTCACCAACCCTGGTTGAATAATACCATGCGTAAGCACGTGGGCCTGCCCGATTATCAAAAACAGCTAGGCCTTGAATCTCACGATTTCTGCCATTTATTTGCAGCACAATCGATCCTATTCACCCGTTCACGAAAAATCAATGGTACGGTGAGCGTACAAAGTCGTTGGTTACAGCGTTTACTCACCTACGCTTCGTTATGCGGCGTCAGGGAAAGACTAACCCATTTTCCTCTATACGATACGTACCTTGCTAAACAACACCACACAACAGCCCCTCAACCAGCATCGCCTCCAGAGCCTCGGCCTCCGGTAAGTGCACGCCCAAGGTCACTGACTGTGCGGCAAATTGAAACCTGGATGCGTGACCCTTATTCAATCTATGCCGAAAACATACTCAATCTCAAAAAACTTGAGCCACTCAAACGCGATACCCTCACCCGCGATTTTGGCATGTTTATCCATCGTTGCCTAGAATTGCTCCATCAGCAGCCTTTTGACGAAACCTCATTTACTTCTATCTTGAGTGCTTGTGGCGAAAAAGCACTGTTAGAAATTGCCCCACCTGAACCAGTGATTTTTTTCTGGCGCAAGAAATTAACGAACCTCACGCCGTGGGTTCAACAGATTGAACTAGCTTGGCAACGTAATGAAGCAAACACAGTCTGTGAATTACCATTCCAGCTTGATGTACCACACGAGAATGAACAATGGACGATCCGAGGCCGCATTGACAGGCTTTCTTATTTTCCAACTGGCGAAGCCATTCTCGTTGATTACAAAACCCATGGCACGGGCTCACTTCCCAAACAAAGGGAAATTAAAACAGGGCTTTCTCCGCAGATTTTGATCTATGCACTCGGGCTCAAACAATCACCAACATACCAGCATTTAGATATCGCCGAACTCGCTTATTGGTGCCTCACCGGCAATAGGCCACCTGCAGAAGCTTATAATTTTACTGAAAAGAAAGAACTGAAAGAGTTAGCCTCATTGTTAAAAGAGGCAGAAGCAGGTCTAAAACATCTTTTTGCCGTTTTTAACAGCCCACACACCCCTTACCTGGCAATCCCAAATCCAGCTAATAAGCCACGATTTAATGATTATGCCCATTTGGCAAGGCATCAATCCTGGGAATAACACAACCAATGTTTTAATATTAATTTAATATATATCATATATATTAATAATATAATTCATTATGTATTATACCAATACTTACAACACTCCACAACCAATGAAATGGGAGTATTATGTCAAAAAGTCAACCTGTCAGCAAAAATGAACTTGCTCAATCCGTGAAAGATTTTATTTCAAGTGAAGTAGAGACGAATATTCAAAATAGCCTGGTCAAATCCGGTCTATTTGGATCTGGTGGCACTACATTAAAAGGCTCTAGATCCTTTTTTCTCTATCCAGATCTTCCAGCTAGCCAATTTAATCAAGAGATGCAACAGGTTGTTCCAGAGCGATTAGATGAAAAAAAATTAAGTAAATTCTTAGTCAAAATGCATCCGTCTTTATTTGAAATGGGTCCAGCTTGGGGCATTATTATTGAGAGAATACAAGAAGCTTATTCACGAAAATCAGGAGAAAACCCCTCCGCTTCTGATAAGATTAATGAAGGCATCAATAAGGCTTTCCGTGCTGGCTGTAAAAGAACGTCCGATATCTTGGAATATGATCCCTCAAATAGCATCCAGAGTATGGTCGACCGTATTTCAAATAGTGCTACAGAATTGCCAACCGAGATAAACAATTTCAATATCGCCCGAGTTACCGCTGAAAAAGGCTACCATAACATGCCTATTAATATGATCCCAACGAGTATTCAAAGAGAGCATGCTCTTCACGCTTCCTTTACAAACGGATTTGTTGACCATATGGTACAACGATTCCAAAACATAGATCCTGGATATTTTGAGGCTGTAGCAAACACCATTCGTAATAATTTTCCTTTGTCATTTAATAACCCAGATCAATTTCAAAAAATTTATAACGCGATGGAACAGCATATGCCTACCGCAATTCAAAAAAATTGGCTACCTCAACGCACGGCGGAACAAGCCACTCTTGTTTGTTCTAGACTAACCGTGGAAAATACCCTCTTGATGGAGAAATACATGGAAGGTGTAAATCTTGAAGGCTTTATAAGAAATATACAAAATCAACCTATGACTAAAGAAGAAGTCGATACACTGAAAGAGAACCTCACAACAACGAGAATCATGTCGTTAAAAAACATCGCTGAAATTGCAAAAACACCCAAAACAAGCAACCAAAAACCAGAAATTCCACAACGGTAAAACTATCGACCTTGTTCGACTTCGCTTGATTTGAAACGCTTAATCATTTCGGTTATTTCGTGCCGATTACCAGCGGTTTTTGCCATTGCCCCAGGGGTGTATCCCACTCCCTCCGAATATGCTTTTTGTTTGCAATCAGCCCCCAACTCTAAAAGTCTATGAACGATAGTCTTACTTCCTGATATAACAGCAGCATGCAGTGCCGCAAAACCATCGTTATCACAGAGATTTACATATTGTTTCTGATTACATTGTGGTACGCGTTCAAGAATGTCTCCGACAACATCTTCCCAACCAAAGTAACATGCCCAATACAGAGGCGATCTTCTGTCAAGATCCTGCGTACAGTTAACATCAGCCCCCCTTTCCAACAGCAATCTAACAATAGCTTTTCTTTCTTCAACAGAACCATATCTTGAATCAGACAAAGCGGCCATAAGAGGAGTGTCTTTTTCAAAAAATTCATTCGTACGAAATATTTGCGCCAACGGCAGTACGGCATTGACATCCGCCCCAGCATCTAAGTGTTGGACCACTGAGGGATAATCAGACCTGCTGATACTATTAAATAAGGCAAAGGTTGTTTCATCGACCCATATAATCCCATCCCTTGCTTTAACCTCTCCCTGAGCAATCACAACAGTATTAGAATTTATTTCTGTAAATTCTCTTTCACTAGCCACATTACTACCATTTTTGTTTTTCGACTTTACTCTTTTACACCCATACGAACTATTTTACAATGCATTATTCAAACGTCAAAAAACTAGCCCTTGAAAATAAACCCCGTTACGCTAGAGTAGCGTAACGTAAATAAGCCTATTTGGGGTTCCTTTCCATGCTTCCTATCTATTGCGCCCTTGATACAACCGACCTTGGCCGTGCCAGCCAGATGGCACGGATGTTAGCCCCGCATATTGCCGGTATTAAACTAGGCCTAGAATTCTTTACCTATCATGGCCCCCAGGGGGTAACGGCAATTGCTCAGCACAATATCCCCATATTCCTTGACCTTAAATTTCATGATATCCCCAATACGGTTGCTGGAGCCTTGCGTTCGGCGTTGTCCCTCAATGTGCAGATGATTACCGTCCATACCAGCGGCGGCAAAGATATGCTAACACGCGCTGCCGATACCGTTTCCAACTGGTGTGAACAATATCAACGAGTACCGCCTCAGTTACTCGGCGTTACCATCCTTACCAGCATGGATGCTCTTAACTTAAGGCAGATTGGTATGAACGAAGTAGTGGAAGAACAGGTCTTACGCCTGGCAACCCTGGCAAAAGAGTGTGGGCTTGATGGTGTAGTCTGTTCACCCCATGAAATTGGATTATTACGTATGGCACTTGGTAATGAACTTTTATTAGTCGTGCCCGGCATTCGCCCAGAAGGATCCGAGACGGGCGATCAAAAACGCGTACTCACACCAGCACAAGCACTGGCTCTTGGCGCCAATTATCTTGTTATTGGCCGCCCTATCACCGAAGCAACGGATCCTATCCATATCCTCAAAACAATAGAGAAAACCCTTGCCTGCTAAAGTTGCCGTTATCATTGTGAATTATAATGCCGGTGATTACCTTAAACGCTGCCTGGAATGCGTATTGTTGCAGAGCTTTACCGACTTTGAGGTAATCCTGGTTGATAATGCCTCACAGGATGGTTCCATAAACCAATTGCCTCAGGATACCAGGCTAAAACTCATTCGCAGCACCACGAATCTTGGTTTTGCGGCTGCCAATAACGTAGGAGCACTACAAACCGATGCCCCGTGGATTGCGTGCTTAAACCCAGACGCTTTTCCCGCTAAAGACTGGCTACAGCAGTTGATGTTTGCCACCATCCGCTTTCCTAAAATTATGATGTTTGGCTCTACCCAGATAAATGCCAATCGCCCGTCTGAGCTTGATGGCGCCGGTGATGTTTATCATATTTTTGGCATTCCTTATCGCGGCCATTATCGCTGGCCACTTTCAACCTTACCAGCAACGGGAGAAACATTTGCCCCGTGTGCTGCTGCGGCACTCTATAACCACGAAATTTTTCGAGAAGCAGGCGGATTTGATGAATCTTTTTTTTGTTATGGCGAAGATGTCGATCTTGGCTTTCGCTTTCGCTGGTTAGGGCAACAAGCGGTACAGGTAAGGGAGGCCGTGGTGTATCATGTAGGCTCTGCCATTGCCGGTCAAAACAGCGTCTTTCAAACCTATTACGGGGTTAGAAACCGTATCTGGACCTGGCTTAAAAACATGCCCCTATTGTTAATGCCCATTAGTTTGCCCCCATTGATCATCATGCATGGATTATTAGGGGTAAAAGCCGTACGTTTGGGCCATGGCCTTCCCTTTTTAAAAGCCATTAAAGACGCGTTATGGGGTATGGAACCTGTTCTTCAAAAACGTAAATTAATCCAATCATCACGGAAGGTTTCTATCTTTGCTATTGCCAAAGCCATCAGCTGGAATATCCTAGCATTAAAGAATCGGCGTAGCGATATACGGGTGTATCCCAAACCAACTGAACGCAAACCCTTTAAACCCAAGTATTAACCATGATAGATTCATCGCTAATAGCCTTTGTTAATTTGCTGGCCGATGCCAGTGGGGACATCATCAGGCGTTATTTCAGACATACACCACAAACCGAATCCAAATCCGATTTAACCCCGGTCACCATCGCCGATAAAGAAACCGAAACCATTTTACGAACATTGATTCAACAGCATTACCCGCAGCACGGCATTGCCGGAGAAGAATTCCCCCCCCATCAAGGCGATGCCGAATGGTTATGGGTATTAGATCCCATTGACGGCACCAAATCCTTTATTGCGGGTAGACCCTGGTTTGCCACGCTTATTGGCCTCACCCATCGCGGAGATCCGGTTCTGGGTGTGATCGACCAACCCATCACCCACGAACGATGGATTGGTGACCCGCAACGAAGCTGCACGCTTAATAATCAGCCTACCCGCACATCTGGCTGCACACAGCTAGCAGAGGCGATCATCGCCACCACCGGCCCTACTTATTTTAATGAAGAAGATTGGCAACGTTATCAGCACATCATGCGTTTATGCCGCTTCCCGATTTGGGGCGGAGATTGCTATAATTATGCGATGCTTGCTACCGGCACGGTTGATCTGGTCATCGAATCAGGTCTCAAACCCCATGATATGATGGCCTTAGCAGCTGTCGTTAATGCAAGTGGAGGCTTCTGCTGCGACTGGCAAGGCACTCCGATAACCTACAGCTCCTCCGACCGCATCATTGCCGCAGCAACGAAAGAATTAGCGTTATTAGCACAGATGGAATTGGCACAAAAGCTCCTCTAATTAGCGGTGAATTCACCCTCTCTTTTGAAACACTAGTGTCCACTAACGTCTGCCGTTCATAAACGACAAACCTAGAGTAGGGTCTCACTCTCTTGTTTTCATTGGCTTCTGGGATTTAAAATGATAGATCATTATAAATCAATAGTTGCACTTCAAACGTGAATAGGGCTCTGACACGGCTTATTATAGGTTTAAATAATAAAAACCGGACAAAATACTATTTTCCTGTCTTCGTCAATGGGACACCCGAAACAAGACTTTAGAGATCAATCGCCGATGGCCGGAATTCGCGGGCAGAGATGTAATACCATATCTCATATTTAAATAAACTAATTATATCTGTCATTATTTGTGATATTCTATGGCCCATTAACGCAATGAAGGGTTGGTTGTTATGGGCAGAAAAACGAAGTTATTGACAGATATTGTTGTAAGTCGCGCACGTATTGGCTTAGAAGAGGTTGGAAAGAGTGGGGCTATAGCGATTAAATTAAGAATAGTCTTGGCAGCGCACGAGCATGGTATAGTGCTGTGTGCAACATAATGGGCGTCACCAAGGCTAGCGTCATTTCATGGATTAAAGCGCTTCGGGATGGTAGTTTTGAAACGCTGTCTGTTAAGCCAGGAAGGGGTCGCAAGTCTTTGTTAAGCCCCTCTCAGCAAGAGGAGATTCGCAAATGGCTAGAGTCCGATCCACAACTAACGATTGAGTCTATTCAACAGAAAATCTCTAAAACTATGCAGGTGAAATTGGGGCGATCAACCGTTCATCGATTGATAAAGAAAATGCGTTTTTCTTATATAACTCCACGTCCAGAACATCACAAGAAAAACCAAGGGGATGAAGTGGAATTCAAAAAAAAATCTATCAAACCATCTAAGTGAATGCCCAGGAAGGCGCATGTTTTTTATGGATGAATCACGCTTTGGAACTCATTCAAAAATAGGCCATGGATGGTTCAAAACAGGACAAAGATCTTGTGTGAAGATGAAGCTTGGCTTTCAAAATTTCTATGTCTATAGCTCTGTAGAGCCTAACTCAGGCGAAACATTCACTTTGATTTTACCTAACGTCAATACAGATATGCTCAATCTCTATCTTCAAGAAATGTCTCGGCAATTTGCGGACGATAAAATTATTCTTGTTATGGATGGAGCCGGGTGGCACAGGTCAAGGCAACTTAATCTGCCCGCGAATATAAGCATCATCCATTTGCCTCCTTATTCTCCGGAATTAAATCCTGTGGAAAGATTCTGGCAACAACTCAAGCGTATAACCATCAGAAACAAAATCTATGATTCAATAGATGAGCTTGAAGTTGCCGTTTGCGCAGCCATTCACGACTTCACTCCAGAGCGGATCGCTCAGATTTGCGCTATTAATTAGTTTATTTAAATATAAGAATTGGTATAATTCATGAAGAAGGAAAACAGACATTCGCTAACTTACATACAAAAATGCGCCAATCCTCTATTTAACCTTCAGTTGAAAATAACTCCTTGTTTCCAACTTTATACCATGGTATACAATTTTTCCTCTGTGGGAAATAGCCATTAATTCGCATTCGGTGTTTATGAAAAAATTGGGTCAAGAATTGCCAAGAAAATTACATCATTCTCTTGTGTTAATGCTGTCTGTGCTACTGGTTCTACAGCCGATGTTAGCACCCATCGTCTACGCACAAACTGTGATTACGCCAGACACCGCCGCGCCCACAGCCAATCAACCCACGGTTGCAGAATCTCTTAATCACACACCAGTGGAAAACATTGCCACACCTAATGGGGGCGGAGTTTCTCACAATAAGCTTGGGGAACTACAAGTTGGTAACGAGGGGTTGATTGTTAATAATTCAGCCAGTTCAGGAATGTCAACGATTGGTAGCATTGTGGTTGGCAATGGCAACCTTACTTCCGGTAATGAAGCACGCATTATTATTAATGAAGTAACCGGAACGAATCCATCTTCCTTGCAAGGCCCAACGGAAATATTTGGCAGAGAAGCCGAGTATGTCGTGGCTAACCCCAACGGCATCAGCTGCAATGGCTGTGGATTTCTCAAAACACCTAAAGTCACGTTAACGACCGGAGTGCCCCATATGGATGGTGCGGGCAATATAGACCATATCACCGTTGATAAAGGCACTGTTTTAATCGAAGGCAACGGCGTTGATGCCAGCCAGACGGATTCGTTTGATATCATCTCCCGCGCTACGCAAATCCACGCTGCTATTTATGGTGGCAATACAGTGCGCGTCACAACGGGGCGCAACCAAGTCAATTATCAAACGGGTGTGGCCACTCCACTTGCTGCCACACCGGAATCAGAGGTTAGCAAACCCACCATTGCGATTGATGCATCTGCTTTGGGTGGCATGTATGCAGGAAAGATTTATCTTAAAAGCACCGAAGCAGGCGTTGGTGTTAATAATGGCGGCATCTTGCAAGCCAGTAACGGTAATTTAGAAATCACCGCCGATGGTGAGCTTGTTCAGGCCGGCACTGCTTCTGCTACTGCAGATGTGAAGCTTACCTCAACAGCCAGCAAAGTGACCCATACCGGCAGAACCTCTGCTGGTGGTTCGGTAACCGTGAATGCACAGAGTGATGCTCAATTAAGTGGTCAATATATCTATGCTGGTGATCAGCTTACTCTCACTGCTGGCAATCAACTCACCTTAGATGGCTCAGGCGCTGATTCTGGCTTTGCGTTTGTGAAAGCCAACACCATTACGGGCAATGCAGACTCTATTCGTTTAACACATGTACTCACCAGCGGAACAGAAGATGTGATATCCATGACAGCCGCCAGCCTCGATATAAGCGATAGCGATATACTCGCGAACTCGGTGGTGTTTATTTCCACTGGAGCAACCACTATCACGACCAGTCAGATTGTGGCTAATGACGGATTGTCTCTAACTAATGGCAGTTTCAGCGCAACGAACAGCACCTTACTAGCCAACACCCTCTTGCAAAACGTAAGCGGCAATTGGCTAAATGATACATCGATTATATCGATGCTAGGTGATTTGTCTTTAACAGTCGGTGGAACCTTAACCAATCAAGGAGAACTCTCTTCAGCAACGCATATCGATATAAGCGCACACGATTTAAACAACACCGCAACCGGTGTCATCGCGTCCAATAATGACGCGTTACTCGGAGCTACACATGACCTAACGAACCAAGGCGTACTCTATACGCACGGCAATATGAACATAGAAGTTGGCAACCATCTCCTCAATGACCAGGGTTACATCCTGGCAGAAACGGGCAGTTTAAGGATAGGCGGTTTAAACAACACCCGCATGGTCTTATTAGAAAACCAAAGCGGTTTAATTCAATCGGGTGGTTTAATGACCTTAGTCGCAGACACTCTCAGCAACCACCGCGTCGGAAACCCTTCATTCACCGAACAATCCAGCGATATCGAGTATTTTGATATCCGCTTAGGCCATGGCAATGACGATATGCTGGCACATACCGGCAAAGACAATCAATGGCTGATTTTTAATGCTGATCCGTATTTAGACGGCGTTAAGTTCATGGTCGATAATAACTCGACCTGGCAGGCGGATCCCAACCTTCCTCCAGGTGTAGCACGTCAGGTCATTACAGAAACAGAAGATTTTACCGAGCGTGCCGGCGAAATTATTTCCCAAGGAAACCTGGTAGTAGACGCCGCCACCCTCAACCAGCAGGTCAGTTATATCAGCGCCAGCGGCAATGTTGATTTAGGGAATGCCAATGTCACTAATACCGGGATGGATATCAACAGTATCTTGCGCTATACCTGTATGACTTCCGGCTGTTTACCGCATATCTATAATCCAGTCATCAATGAATATGACCTGGTTGGCTCTATTGCTCCACTTGAAACGTTTGACCTCGTTTATCAATCCGGCCATGTCGCCAGCACCATTGAAGCCGGTGGCACATTAACGTTGGGTGGTAATTTGGTGAATAACCAGACATCGCTTCCAATAAGCGGCGTATTAATTACCCCACGTATTGATCAATCATCGGTGGTTTCCCCTGGAGTGAATGTTAGCGTAGGTGGTTTATTTGGAGTAGCATCTGATCCTAACTCCCCTTACTTGATAACCACCCAAATACCAAACATTAATCAAAATGGCTATGTGGGTTCCAGTTACTTATTAGATCAACTCGGTTATCAGCTTGACCACACCATCTTATTATTAGGCGATCCTTTTTACGAAACGCAATTAATTGAAGATGCCTTGCTTAAAAAACTAGGCACACGTTTTATCACCCCTGGCATTACCAATGCTAACGCACAAATCACCCAGCTTTATGATAATGCCAAAGAGCAAATGGGTACATTAAATTTATCGGTTGGTATTGCCTTAACCGATTCACAGCAATCGCTTTTAACCAAAGATATTGTGTGGCTGGTGCAGCAAACCATAAACGGGAAACAAGTCTTAGTGCCTACCGTTTATCTATCCAGTAGTCACGCACAATTACAGGACATCGCCCTTAATACCGGCGCTACTCTTAATGGTCATGATATTGCCTTAACAGGCAACAGCATCACCAATCAGGGCGGCATCCAGGCGCAGCATAATGTCACTATCAATTCAAGCACCGTTTCAAACCAAGGTGGATTAATCAAAGCGGGTAATAATCTAGATATCACCGCAGACACAATCAGCAACAGCGCATCCGTAGGATCAAGCAGTTATGGCAAAAGCACGTTTGAAACACTACAACATCAAGGAACCCTTGCCGCAGGAAACAACGTAAACCTCAACACCAGCGGTGATATCCACTTTAACGGCGGTGTGCTCGATGCCGGTGGAACGGGCAGCTTAACGTCGACCAACGGCAACATCATCATCGACAGCCAGGCCTTAAACAACCACACCGATGCGTCCTATCGCCACAGCCACTACACCAGTGACAGCACCTTGCAAATTGGCTCGTTATTAAGCGGTCAGCAGCTGGTGTTAAATGCCGCTAACGACATCACCATCAAAGGCAGCGATGCGCAAAGTGCTGGTGATATTAATTTAACCGCACAGAATGTCACCATCGGTGCCGAAACCGAAAGCTACCATTACCACGAAACCAGCAGCAGCCATGGCTTTATGAGCTCTAGCAAGAAGGAGGTCAAACAGGATCAGGAAAGTTTACGCGGTTCTACTTTAACGGCAGGAAATAACATTAACATCAATGCCAATGATGATATCAACGTTACCGCCTCTTACGCAGAAGCAGGTAACGACATCCATTTACTGGCTGATGCTGATCATAACGATACAGGCGGTATTACGGTAGAAGCTGGTAAGGGTTATGAATCCAGCTACGTGTATAAAAAGGACAGCGGTTTCACCGGTGGACTTTCTGGCATGAGTTTTGGGGTAAGCTACCAGCAGACCAAAGACAGGATCAATAGCTACCAGGAAACCTTATTACCTTCAATGATGGTAGCCGGGCATGACATCACCATGGATGCCCATGATGATATTAACATCCTTTCCAGCCAATTACAGGCCGGGCATGATGTGATCCTCAACAGCGATAACAACATTAACCTGCTGGCACTGGATGCTGATAACAGCTATGCCGAATCGCATAAGATGAACAGCATTGGCGTATCGGTTGCGATTCAAGAAGGCTTTACGGGTTTGATAGATTCGCTAAAGGGCATCGGCGATAAAGGTTCTGGCAGTTATGCTGGCATCCAAACGGCAGCCGACATCTATAAAGGAGTATTCCAATTTAGATCAATGTATAATGCCAGTAAAGGTTTTATCGATCCCTCACAATTGTTGCCCAGCATTTCTGTAAGCCTTGGAATCTCAAGCAGTTCTTCTAAATATGAAACCAGTGGCAGCAACTTTACCCAAGCCAGCATTTCTGCCGGTCATGATTTTATCAGCCAAAGCGGTAAAGACACCATAGTCAAGGGAGCTAACATCCAGGCAAAGAATGTGAACATGGATATAGGCGACAACCTGGATATAGAATCAGTACAAAACGTGCAAAAAACCAGCCAAAGCAGCCATAGCGGCGGATTGAGTGTAGGTATTAGCTATGGCGTTAACGGCTTGTCCCCCACCTTTGGTGCCAATGCCTCTGCCAGCAGTGGTGATGGGCACCGCAACTGGACGGATAATGTGACCTCTATTATTGGTACAAACTCTATAACCATTAACACAGATGGAAAAACAATGATAAAAGGGGCACTGGTTGCGCAAGCCACTCCGCAGGAAGATGGCACATACATGGACGGTGGTAATCTTACCCTAAACACCGATTCACTGGTAGTGAGCGACTTAACCGATGAAGATATCTGGAATTCCAGCGGAGCCGGAATGGCAGTAGGTTTCGGCGGACAACCAGGCCAGCCAGTATTTGGTTCTGGCTCGAACCTCTCCTCTTCTTATACTCCATCACTGCAAATTGCCCAAGACACCACCATCGGCGTGACCCATGCTACGATTGGCAATGGTACGATTAACATCAATAACACAGTTGCCACTAATGACCAATTGAAGGGCATTAATCGTGATATCAATAAGACGCAGGAAATCCTGGTGGATAAGCATGACCATTTAGATGTAGAGGTACCTATTGATGGCAAAACACTACAGTTAACATTATCTTTTATTGGAGATGCAGCAACTTCAGTAAACGATAAATTATCTCAATTATTTAGTCAGGCAGTTGACCAAGCCGTAGCAAAGAATGTAATTGATCCAGAGGATAAGGCTAATGTAAATGCAATCCTGGAAGCGTTGAAAGATGGTGATTTAACTACTGAGCAACTGGTTGGGTGTGGTCAAGTTAGCTTTAATATTAAAAGCTTATTTATTCAAGATGCATATGCTGCAGGAGGAATGTGCGAGTTATCGTTACAAGGAAAAACAGTAAGCATAAGCGAAAAAACCGCTTCAGAAGCTCATTCACTCTATAAAGGAATCATGAATGCACCAGATATTGGTAATTTATATAATGTTACCGATGATCTTGCGTTTGATAATGAATGTAATCTCGATCCAAGTTGTCAACAAGTCAGTATAGATGCATCCCTAAAAACTCTCAAATGGATAGGCTTTGGTATACCTGTAGTTTTGTCAGGAGGAACATTCTTGGGAGGCGAAGTAGCTGTTGAAGGTGTTGGGGGAAGCGGAATGCTATATTCTGATTATATGGCAGCCATTGAAGGTTTGGATGTTACTACAGCAGAAAATTCAGCGGTCTTTTACTCTGGACCAGGAAACAAAGCATTAGCAGAGGAATTTGCTTTCGGGAATGGGAAATTAACCTTAGAAATGACTCCAGGAGGACGATGGTTGGAATCACAAAACCTGTACAGCAATGAGAATTTAACGATGCAACAAGCCGACAGTATTTGGGGTTCATTATCCCAAAAGTATGCTTCCCAGGCCTCTGGATCAGTAACAGCATTCACGGAGGGAGCGAGTTCTAACTCAATTTTTAACACAATAGAATATCCAACTTTAATAACCAAACCAAATATAAAAAGCGTGGATTTCTTAACCGGAGGTTTTTAATGCTTATCAATAAGGGAAACAAAAAGGTTTTCAGCACAGAAGGTTTCTTAGTCGAAATCGAGGGAAAATCAAAAATAAAATATACTGAAAAAGGGCACATATTTGAGATCTTTATAGAGTCAGGATTACTTCCAAAAACATATAAGGAGGCATCCCCCCCACTGGACTCATACATAACTATCATTTATAAAAACAGCCTAAAACCAACGCGTGAACCGAGCGGAAGTATTGATGAAAAGCAAAAAGAATTTATTCTGAAAAAAATTTCGGAAGCACTCGATTTCCTAGAGATTAGACATCAGTTTTATGACTGAACTATAGCATTTTTCATACGTTTTCAACGGAACATATGTTAATAATACATCTAAATGGCTGGGCCAAAAAAATTCTCTGATATTTAAAATGAAAGAGAGTTTTCTAGAATAGAAGTTTCGCGATCTTACTAACCCGGATATTTCATGAAGCAGTCCATCCTTAAAGATAGAAGATGACACTAAAATCGGCGTCACCCACGCCACTATCGGTGCAGGAACCATCACCATAGCAGGCCAGGCGGCAACCGATGACCAACTGAATGGCGTTAACCGCGATGTGAACAAGGTTCAGGAAATCCTGGTCGATGAGCATGATCATCTGGATATTGAGATACCGTTGGATGGAATTAAAAACATTACGGATATGGTGAGTGATATTGTTTCCAAGCTTAATCATCCTGACTCTGCCCTTTCTGCCGCTGTCAAAATAACTGATTCATTGAAAGAAAAATTAGAACGATTCCTGTCTTCGTCAATGGGACACCCGAGAGAGATTTTAGAGATCGATCAACTTTTTTTGATCTCCAGATAAGTTGTTAAATATGGTTATCTCTTTCCCTGATTCTGGTAGTTTGAATGATGCGTGGAAGATAGTTTTGGAGAGTTCAATAGCTTGTGCTGCAGACATACCTGTCTTATTGATTTTAAGCTTACGCTCCAATTCTTTATACACAGCATAGGCGGCAAATGCTATGCACAGATGTGCTTCTATCCTCTCTTTCTTTCGATGAAAGATGGGACGTATACGTAAGTCCGTTTTTGAAATCCTGAACGCCCTTTCGATATTCCATAGTTCCTTATAATGCTCAACAAGATCTTGGGCCGGTAAGGTGCTATTAGTGATATATCCCTTTAACCCATCCCATTTAGATTCTTGAATGATCTTTTCTTCATCCAGTGTGACCTCTATGTTTCCTTGCATTGACAAGAACTTATTATACCCCCGATTATTAATGTGCTGTTTTTGTAGCTTACCTTTCGCTACTTGTTTGCGTAGTTTGTCTATACCCTTATCTCGGTTATGCCTGTCTTTCTTGGCCCGTTGCTTTGAGAAGGTAAGAATCAAGACTGGACCATGCGCTTGATCTAACGTCACTATTTGGCCATCTGTCAGTGTTTTGGCTGTTTCTAGAATTGTTTCCTTCATAGCCATTGATTCATTCTTGATACGGGCACCTGTCTTCGTCAATGGGACACCTGAAACGAGGTTTTAGAGATCGATCAACTTTTTTCCTGACTTCTGCCAAATGTGAGGCTGTTTGGTTTCGTTTTTAATAGAATCATTGAATCACAGCATGTTGCCTTCCCACCTCCCCCCCCCCTCACCAGAGTGTATAGACCGGGGAGACAGGGAGTACTGCGCAACCTACTGTTTCGACAACCTTATAGGTCTCTCGGAACTTTTCTATAATCGGGATACTAAGGCTACCGCTCTTGTTCTTCTAGGATCGCATGTACATCAAAGGAACATACAAAATCTCCTCTGAACACCCAAATCGAATTTTCTCAATCAATAACACATTGATTTATAATGATCTAAAATTTCAAATCTCAGTGGTCGACGAAAACAAGAGTGTCCACTAACGTCTGCCGTTCATAAACGACAAACCTAGAGTAGGGTCTCACTCTCTTGTTTTCATTGGCTTCTGGGATTTAAAATGATAGATCATTATAAATCAATAGTTGCACTTCAAACGTGAATAGGGCTCTGACACGGCTTATTATAGGTTTAAATAATAAAAACCGGACAAAATACTATTTTGTCCGGTTTTTATAAATAATATTAATAATTTATTACATTTCTATCATGCAGCCTTTAATTGGAAGTTGAGGACTCCCTTCAAATGCTGAGCCATTCGATGGAGTGGCACTCGCGTTAAATTTTTTGTTTCTTTGGCATAGATCTTCTTCGTCAATATATGATTTGCTTTGGTTTCGTGGTGAATATTACCCATCATTTCAGGTGGTGCCACTAATATTAGCCGTTGAAAATCCTGCTCATGAGCGCCCAGGAACCTCGTTAATTCCTTAGCAAATATTTTCTTCTCATATTGATGCGGATCGGTCGGCCATTCAAATGCGTGTTTGCTACCTGCAAATCGTCCTGCCGTTCGCCCTCTGTCGGAGGATACAAACTCATGATTCATTTCATGTTTGTGCGCAAACAGAGCACCATCTACCTGTGTTAATGGTTTAAAGGGCCCTTCATATTGGAGGATTCTGGCGTTGCCGGCGTCAGCTACGAGAATCCAAGTATGTTGATGATTCATAGCATTTCCTTTTCATTAGTCATATTATCCAGTATAGGCTTAATGGTTTAACAGGAGATTACTAACGCTTACAAAACGGCTTAAATCCTGCATTCTTAGCCCCTCATAACACAATATAAATCCTTGAAAAAACAGATATTATCACCTACCATAAAAATAGAAAGACTGTCACATTTGCTGTAGCCATATGTTTTATTCCCGTCCACGCCCCCAAACTTCACCTAAAGCGTTCTTGAAGCCTGCAATCGCCCTGGTTATTGTTGCTGTACTTGGTGGTACACAATTATGGGATTGGTGGAGCAGCTGTAGAGGCAGCCGGTTAAAAGAAGTTTCTTGTGCCATACAGAAAGCGCATCTGTTTGATAAATACGAAAAACAGACGCTACCAGAAGCTGAACTTACACATTTTTCTACGCAATTCTCCCAGACCGACATTCCCGTTTTATTAAAACTACTCGAACAAAAAGATACCGATATTGCCTATGGATCTGCGCTTGTTTTAGGGGAATTTTCTCAATCGGCCCTTGAGCCACTCCTATCCTTATTGTCCAGCCCCTCCACCCAAACGGTTACTTCTGCTAAACTTGCTTTAGCCAGAATGAAACCGCATCAAGCATCCCTTACGCCAGCTTCGATTCTATCGCTTTTGGATAAAAATGTGCAGTGGCTCAAACAGCAAAGTGAACATACGGATTGTTCGTTTGTGAACGGGATTTTACTAGGCACCTTCCGCGCTAATAATCTTACCCAGGCCCAAGATGCACCTCAATTGCTGACTGGTGCTATTAAAACCTTACCTAAACAACTAGTGCGCGATGCGATAGCCCCGTTGAAAGAACAGAATTTCCCACTAGAAATTGACGTTTACAGGTCGGGCCATCAGTCGTATTCCGTCATGCCTGTATCTGCACAGCGCAAAACACAATGCCAGAATCTGATCCAAAATAACCACACGTTGACGATCATTGCCATCCTAAGAACACTGGCTTCTTCAGAGCAACACACCTATTGCCATGATGCAGCCTTACACCAGATTCACCCGCAACTACATTTAAAACTGAACGAAATTTGTACGATGGAGCCTCACCATGAACACCTTGCCCACGATTAACGTAGACACACTTAAAACATGGATTGACCACAATCAGGCAATTGTCATTGATGTGCGCGAGGACGACGAATTTAAGGAAGCTCATATTCAAGGTGCTATTCATCTGCCCCTAAGCCGTTTTTCACCACTACAGCTTCCTGAAATACAGGATAAAAAATTGGTCATCCAATGTTTAGGAGGAAAACGCAGTGCGATGGCCTGCCAACTCATTCTAAGCACCGTTCCCGATCAGGAAGTCTATAATTTAGAAGGTGGGATTAGCAGTTGGGTTAATGCCGGTTTTCCGGTTACACGTTAACCCATTTTTTGCAGCCAAAACGAACAACGCCACTTGCCAGTAATATTCCAACAGAAATCAGGCATATCCCCAGCCATTCTACCGAGCTAGGGACTTCTCCAAGTAACGGAATCGAAATCAACGTTGCCAAAGCCGGAACCAATGGCATGAAAGCGCTTGCCTGGCTCGCTCCTAAAATAGCCACCCCCCGGTTGAAAAATATCAATCCGCCAATGCTGGTAATAACTCCCTGATACACCACTTGTAAGCATAATTCTGATGACGAAGCTGTCATAATCTGTTTAGGTAGAAACATGACATACACAGGCAGATAAAGTAACAATGACCATACACACACATTGGCCGCCGCAGTAAACGCAGGTACTTTCCATTTTTTGACTAAAATGGCATATAGGCTTAATAAACCACCGGCAACTATAAACAAAAAATGGCCCAAACTAAGTTCGGCATGGGTGCTTCCTTTGGACATTAAAGCCAGTGCACCTAACATCGTAATCACTAAACCAGCCAATTTAACCGGTGTTGAATATTCACCCAATAACCACATCCCCATTAAACAGGTCAGGCATGCAGAAATACCATAAATCATACCGGCATGGGCAACGGTAGCATAATGCATGCCACTGACCGCAATAAAGGTATACGGAGCACCAAGACAGATGGCCAGAATAATTCCACCCAACCCTTTTGGGCCAAACCAGGTAATATTTTTCATCCACCAGGGAAGTAATATTAATCCAGAAACAAAAAAACGGATGGCGGCAATATCGGCAGCGTTAAGTGCATGGGTAACGCCCAGGCGACTGATAGCCATCCATCCGCTCCAGATAAGAACGACAGCAAGGATAGAGGCAATACCTTCAAGCTTGGAACCTTGATGATGAGTGGTCATAAAATAGCATGCTTAGGGGTGTGAATGCCCCTATGATACTAGAACTGGTTTTTATTGTCACGTTCGAGTTTAAACTTAGGATCAGAATCACGGTTTGCCGCCGCCTCTGCTTGCTTAAAGCGCAAACGCAGGTTAGCCGGGTTATCCGCTTCTTCCAGAGCCATTTCACGGCTTACCAGACCACTGATATACAGATCATAAAGTGCCTGGTCAAAGGTTTGCACACCATCAAGGGCATTTTGCTCCATCGTTTCCTTAATTTCTTGAACATTGCCTTCTTCAATCAAGCGGGTAATTAAACCTTGGTTAAGCAGAATTTCAGTCGCAAGGGCAGTGCGTCCATCACGTGATGGTATAATTTTTTGGCTGATAATGGCCTTTAAATTCTGCGAAACTGTAATCATCACTTGACGATGATATTCTTCAGGGAAAAAGTTGATGATCCTTTCGATCGCCTGGTTGGTATTGCTGGCGTGCAGCGTTGAAATACATAAGTGCCCCGTTTCCGCAAAATAAAGCGCATGCTCTAATGTTTCACGGTCACGAATCTCCCCAATGACCACCACGTCACAACGCTGGCGCAACGCATTCTTCAACGCCATGCCAAAAGAGAATGTATCGATGCCAATCTCACGCTGCGTTACAACACAGCCTTTGTGTTGATGGACGAACTCAATAGGATCTTCTATGGTTATAATATGGCCAGAGCTATAGGTATTACGTTGATTAATCATGGCTGCAAGCGATGAAGACTTACCCGATCCCGTTCCTCCCACTAAAAAGATCAACCCTTTTTTCAGCATAGCAAGTTTGCCATAGACTTCCGGCAATTTTAATCCCTCAATGGTTGGGATGTCTGTTTGAATACGGCGGATCACAATACCCGTTGATTGTTGTTGCTTATAGACGTTAATCCTAAACCTTGCTTTACTTTCCCAGGCAACGGCAAAATTCATTTCAAACGTTGAATGGAACTCTTCACGCTGATTTTCAGTCATAAGCGTATTAGCAATGTGTTCAAGATCATCCACTTCCATCGGTGGCATATCCATCGGCTGGAGTTTATTATCTAATCGCAACATAGGAGCAACACCCAAGGTGACATAGATGTCGGATGCTTTCTTAGCTACCATCGCTTCAAACATTTGATTAATGATGGATTGGGGATCTGCTTTCAGCATAATAGTTCCTATGAATTAGAATGATCCTTCTTGATTTTTCTTCGGCTGAGGTGGCTGCGTGTCATCTGCTGTTGTCTCTTTAATTAAGAGATTATAGGCTTCCTGGTTAATCAGCCCCTCGTCGAGCAGTTTCTGAGCATTATCCTTCATAGTGATCATTCCCAAACGCGACCCCACCTGCATGATCGACGTGATTTGCGGAATTTTACCGTCACGGATAAGGTTACCTACCGCCGGGGTATTGAGCAATATTTCATGAACCGCAATACGTCCCGTTTCATCCTTACGTTTGACCAGCCGCTGCGAAACGACGGCGCGCAATGAACCCGATAACATCGTCCTCACCATGTCTTTATCGTCAGCAGGGAACACGTCAATAATACGGTCAACGGTTTTAGCCGCAGAACTGGTATGCAGCGTACCAAAAACCACGTGTCCTGTTTCTGCCGCCGTTAAAGCGAGTGAAATCGTTTCCAAATCGCGCATCTCACCCACTAATATCACATCTGGGTCTTCACGCAGCGCACTCTTAAGCGCCCTGGCAAATGATTTGGTGTTTTTACCTACTTCACGCTGGTTTACCAATGATTCGTTTGAATGGTGGACGAACTCCACCGGATCTTCGATCGTCAAGATATGTTTATTCTGCATACGGTTAATTTCATCGACCATCGCTGCAAGCGTGGTTGATTTACCGCTACCAGTCGGCCCTGTTACCAGGACCATCCCACTATTTAAATACGTTAATTGCCTCAAGATCGGCGGTGTTTTTAAATCATCTAAGGATTGAATTTTAGTAGGAATAAAACGCAAGGCGGCTGCTGGTCCTTCCATGGTATTAAAGGCGTTCACACGAAAACGACTATGGGGACCAAATTGCACCGAAAAGTCTATTTCCCAGTCTTCCTCAAACGTCGCACGCTGTTTTTCGGTCATAATCGAATATATCAGATGCTTAATTTCATCAGGAGTCAATTTACCCATGCGCAATGGCGCTATATCACCGTGGATACGCAATAATGGTGCATTATTAGAAACAATATGAACGTCAGAAGCGCCGTTTTTCTCGGCGAATGCCAGCAACTCTGTAATTTCCATCTAAAGTACCTTTCAAAGTAAGGGCCTGTCTCAGACAGGCGTTCACTTACTATTTTGCACTAAGAAAGGTTAATCTTTGATGAATCTCATGAGCTGGAATTGGAAGCGACTTGCCCTCGGCATTTAATTCCAGCAGTCGGCTATATTGCTGACGTGCTTCTTCGCGATGACCCGACTTATCCAGGAAAACAGCATAATTATAAACATAATCCGTATTATCTGCTTCAAGAGTAATTGCCCGTTTAAAATACTCGTTAGCCTTGCCGTTATCACCCATTTTCGCATACACAACCCCTTTATGGGCCATAATAGCAGAATTGCCCGGGCTTACAGTTTCCAGCCTGTTCAGCTCAGCAATAGCAGCCGATGGATTATCCTCGGTTAATACCGCCAACAAATTATTAAGCGCACCCGAATGGTTAGGATTTATTTTCAACACCTTGCTGTAATATTCCTGTGCTAGGCGATAATTTTTCATTTGATGGTAAACCGTACCTAAACCAAAGAGAGCCTGTTCATTATCGGGACTTGTCTTCACAGCACTGCCGTAAAGCTTAGCAGCCGCTTCATATTGCCCAACTTGGTAGGCCTGATAGGCTAAATCGAGATCTTTGTTTGCAGCCTTATCTTCTTTTGATTCTGAAATAGATAATTCCATTGGCTTCACCGCCTTGGCAGGAGCAGCAGCATCAGCGCCATTATTACCTCGCATCGGCTTAGCTGCCGCGCCATTAGCTGGCGAATCAGATCCCGGAGTTACGGTAAATAATTCTTTTTCAGCTGGACTTGCCTCACCAGATGGACTTGTTGCAACTGGAGGTGTCACAATATGATCAACAACGATCGTCTCATTTTTATCCTGGTCAGCCCCCTTGCCCTTCTGTTTCGATTTTTCAATCTGATTTTGTCGACGGGTAGACACAACTTTATCCATGGCTTTCTGAGTATCTGGCATCACGTCATTCGTAGATGGTATTTCATCATTCGTGCCTTCACCCTCTTGAGCCGTCACATCAGCACTGTCCTTGTGGGTAGCTGGATGCGGTGATTTTGCATATTTTTTAGTATGCGAATGTTTGCTTTTGTCTTTAGACTTTGATTTCGATTTCTTGGTAGGATTTTTCTCAACTTTCTTAGCTTCAACTACAGCATCGGGCTCTTCTAAAACAGCGGCAGCTGCCGATTGGTCAGGCTGAGTACTGGCCCCTTGCTCCGGTAATTCTATTTTACCTTTTGCATCTGCGCCAAGCAGTTCTGCTTTATTTAAAGTATCCGCAGTAACGGGTGTTTGAGGCCCTGTGGATGGCAAAACCGTCACAGGCGCTATCATTTTAACCGGTGAAGCTGTCTTTGTCTGGGCTTTAACTTCCGTTTTGATTTCGGATTTGGCCTGTTGTTTTTCATCCGGCTTATTTTCTGTTTTTACTTGTGTTTTGGTTTCGGTCTTGGTTTCAACTTTTGTATCAGCTTTCTTGAGATTTTGAACGTCTTGCTTAATATCACCCAGTTTTGGAATATCTAGTGTCTGCGCGGGAACTGCCGGCTGAATCGTCTCAGTGGTTGTTTTCGTTGTTACAAGCGATGTTTTAGGACCAGGCCCTGCCGGCAAAGCGGGAGCTATAACAACGGGTGTTTTTCCCTGTTGGGTAGGAGCCACAGGAGCTGGTACGGGTACCATGACTGGAGCTACCGCAGGTGGTGGCGACACAGCGGCACTTGTGGATGGAACGGAGGATACTGTAGGTTGAACCAGTTGCTTAGCCCCCTGAGCAGGCACTTGTACTGTTTTGGTTTCTGTTTTGGTTTCTGTTTTAGTGCCCGTTTTTGTTTCTAATTTCGTCTCAGTTTTTGTTTCCGTTTTTACGTCCGCAGCGACTGGTTTGGCCACGTCTGAACCAGAAGGTTTAGTTACAGTTTTAACAACCGGTTTACCCAACAGCGATTCCAGCGAACTTGCGGCTGGTGCCTGTCCAGGGGTTGTCACAATGCTTGGCTCTGGCAATTGAGGAACTTTTTTGGTCGCATCAACAGCCGGCTCGGTTTTTACACTAGGCGCAATCACTGGCTTCTTCATGAGCTCATCTAATGCTTTTTCTGTTTTCTGCTGGTCTTTAGCCGATGTTGTCGCCTTTGCCTCAGACGTTGCTGAAGAAGTGGCTGTACTCGAAGATGCCTTTTGTGAACTGGTTTGAGAATCCATTCCCTCGCTGAAAAATTGATCTAACTCGGCATCCGCGCTTAGCTTTTTTAGTTTTTCACCCGTGTCCTTAGCGGCGGTTTGGGTTTTCTCGACCGCTTCTTTTTTCTTTGCTTTTTCAGCTTCCGTGGGATTTAAAGCTTGCGACGAAAGATTATCAAACGCATTCTTTAACGCATCTTCTTCACTTTGAGAAGGAATGGTTGTCGTACCCGTCTTTTGATCTGCCAAAGGAACATATTCCATCTGCACATTATTGGGATCATTGGTATTTTGATCTTCTGGTTGGCCGGCGCGTGCCATTGAAATAGTTGCAGCACATAACATGACGATAAGAAAACACCAAAAACGGAACATAAGCTTTTTTTCTCCAGAGAAGACTCAAGGGTATTTTGAAATCTTTAAAAATTTGCTACCATAAGCTTTCATTCTAGCACGAGTCAATTTTAACGCCAGAGCTTTTTCTCTTTTTTGTGTAGCCCTTCATGTTCAATATCCTTCGTCCTCTCATCTTTTCTCTTAATCCCGAATTTGCTCACCGAGCCGCTGTTAATGCGCTTGCTTTAGGGGCTGTACCTGCTCAACCTCATTACAATCCCCCCGAGTTGAAAGTCAACATCTGGAATAAAACATTTGGCAATCCAATTGGCTTAGCCGCAGGGTTTGATAAACATGGAGAATGCTATCCCGCTTTATTTGACCAAGGACTTGGATGTGTAGAAATAGGCGGAGTAACCCCTCTTTCACAACCGGGAAATCCAAAACCGCGATTATTCAGATTAACCGAAGATGAAGCCGTTATCAATCGAATGGGGCTTAATAGCCAAGGAATTGAATTTTGCGCCAGGCAGCTTGAAAAGAATGGAAAACAACCCGGTATTGTGGGCATCAATATTGCCCCCAACAAAGATTCCAACGATTGGGTCAGTGATTATCTAACCTCATTTAAACGTGTGAAAGGGCTGGTTGATTATATCTCCGTCAATATTTCTTCGCCTAATACGCCTGGTCTTCGTAGCATGCAGTCTGACGATAATCTCTATGAGCTGCTCATAGCTCTAATAAACGAACGTAACCAAGGCCTCAGTACCCATAACAATAAAACGCTCCCCATCCTCATTAAGATTGCGCCAGACCTCTCTAGCGAAGAACTTGAGCATATTGCCCAAACCTGTCTCAACACCAAAGTTGATGGAGTGATTATTTCAAATACGACACTCGAACGTCCTAACCTTAAAAGCCATTTCGGTCACGAAAAGGGAGGGTTAAGTGGCAAACCTTTATTTGCCTTATCCACGCAAACCCTGAAACAATTTTACCAATTAACGCAGGGTACGATTCCTTTAATTGGGGTCGGCGGCATTTCTTCTAGCGAGGAAGCCTACACCAAGATCAAGTCAGGGGCCACCCTCCTTCAACTCTATTCAGCCCTTGTATTTAAAGGATTTGGTTTGGTTACCCAGATTAAACGCGATCTGGTTGGCTTGCTTGAAAAAGATGGATTTAAAGACATCAGCGAAGCCGTTGGAGCCGACTGCCGTTAGACAGACCAATCAACTCGCTTTATCGACGTCATACATAATCTCTAAAATAGCCCAAAAATCCTCTTGCCAACACATTTCAACCCAGGTATAGTAGCGGACTATTTTAGTATTAAATATATTGAATTTCGGAGAAATCCTATGTCTCGTACCTGTGATATTATCGCTTCTAAACGTCCTATGTCAGGGCATCAAATATCTCACTCAAACCGTAAGGCTAAGCGCCGTTTTGTGCCTAATCTTCAAAACGTAACCCTTTACAGTGATGCATTGAAGCAAAAAGTTCGTCTGTGCATAGCAACGAATACACTTCGTTCTGTTGAAAAACACGGCAGCCTGGATATGTTCCTGTTGGCTACAGCCGGTACAAAATTGACCTGCTCTGCTAAAAAATTGAAAAAGCAAATTGCTGAAGCACACGCTGCTTAACTGTTCTTTAAATACAAAAACCGCCATTCTTAGCGCTATTTTGCGTTTAGTAGGCGGTTTTTTTATTATTAAAGACTGACCCAAACGAAGAAATAAACAAGACCTATTCTCCTACCGTATCCTTAATAAACAAATCCTTAGTCTTAGCATAATGATTAGCCCTAAAGGTGGTTTTCATTCGCTCAATTTCATGTGCATAAAAGCCACGATATTTTAACAGCGAGCCAGCCAATTGCAGCCCCATTTCGAAGCTTTCAGGAATCATAAACACAGCTTCACCCACCTGCCCTAATGTTTCAAACCATTCTTTTGTCCTTGCTATCACAGGCAGGTCTTTAGAGGAACGTCGAACCGCCACGATGGTATTTTGAATCGCCAAGTCATTATGAACCGTAACCACGACAGACTGAGCATGGTTAATTTGCAAATGCTCAAGGGTCCCCCTGCGAGTAGCATCGCCATGATAGATAGGAATTCCTGCGTGCCTGGCTTCGGCGATTAATGTGGCTTCATTATCAACAACAACATAGGCAATTCCTTCTTCCCTTAGCACTTGAGCCACCATCTGCCCGGCCTGTCCAAAACCAACCACGATCACATGATTTCGCAAATCACTCAAATCAATAGGGCGGTTGAAGCCCTCAGCTTCGACCATGTTTCCCTTTTCAATTTTCTCAGCCAGCCATGCCCCAAGCATTGCCAACAAGGGTGTAAGCGCCATGGAAGTAGTGACGATCATCATCAGCAAATCGGCGATTTTGGGATCAATAATGCCGATTTTATCCTGAGCAGCCAAGGTGAGAAGTACAAAAGCGAACTCACCGCCTTGGGATAATAATAAAGCCGTATGGAGTGATACACCCGATGGAAAACGGAACGCTTTACAAAGCCCATAGAGTATGGCCGCCTTGATCACAATAATGATACTCACCCACAGGGCAATCACCGAAGCATGTTCCAATAAATAATGCCAGTCAATTTTCATGCCCATCGTCATAAAGAACAACCCTAGGAATAATCCTTTGAAGGGAGTTATTTCTGCTTCAACCTGATGCTGGTACTCGGTCTCTGCCACTAATAATCCGGCCGCAAACGCACCCAGTGCCATGGATAAACCTAAACGCTCGGTAATTAATGCACTACCCAAGGCTAGCAATAAGGTGGTTGCCACGAATAATTCTTCATTGGTGGTAGACCAGATCAAACGGAAAATGGGTCTCAATATGATTCTACCCAACACCAATATCGCAAATAATACGGCAACAACCTTAATAAGGGATAACATGATGCCGCCAATCAAATGATGCGAATCTCCCGATAGTAATGGAACCACAACCAGCAAAGGTACCACCGCAAAGTCCTGCATAATCAGGGTAGCCAGTGACAACCTACCGGTTTGTGTCGATTGCTTCCCCGATTCCTGCAGCACTTGCAACACAATTGCCGAAGACGACATCGACAACCCAAATCCAATGACCAGCGATTCAATAAAATCATATTTGAGCAGCAATCCCACGCCCGTAAAAGCCGTTACAGAAAACAAAATCTGCAGCAAGCCAAAACCAAACACATGCTTACGAATACTGGCAAGACGGTCCAACGTCATTTCTAAACCAATCATAAACAGGAGAAAAATCACGCCAAAATCAGCCAAATGCTGTGGAATTTCATCATATTTAATAAATCCGATACCATACGGCCCAATCGCAAGTCCCGCCACGAGGTAACCCAGTACAGGGCTTAAACGCAGATACCGGAAAATAGCAACCATGCATACCGATGCAGTAAGCAATAATACTACCAAATCTAATTCGCCCAACATTCCCATCATTCATCCCCTTGATATAAGGTTTGTCTTTCTATGTTTTTAGAGTCGTGTTTTATGATTTTGTTTTATAAACAGACACCTCAATGGAGGTTGCCTCAACCACCGCCCCCGGTTTATTGACCCACACAGTGACATCCTCAACGCGTGGGTCCTCAAGCACAAAATCGGCTATATGCTGTGCTGCCGTTTCTATCAATTGAAACCGCTGTGCTCCGAGCAATTGCCGAATATGGTCGCTGAGTGTATGATAATCCAGCGCCTGTTTTATAGTATCATCCTCTATCGTGTGTGATGAGCTATAGGTAAAATGAACCGAAACCAAAACAAGGCGCGGTCGCACCTGCTCCCAGGCATAGACACCAAGATTTACCCAACATTCTAATTGATTGATCGAAACAGATAGAGTCATGAAACCATATTACAATAAATGTTCGCCGCTATCCACAGATATAAGCTGTCCGGTTAAATAAGGTGACTCAATAATCATGAAGGCTGCATCCACAACCTGTTGAGGGGTTGGCAATGATTTAAGCGGTAATTGCTCTAACTTGCGCTTATAAAACTCCTCGTCTTGTCTTCCGGCTGACATCACGAGTCCTGGACAGATCCCATTTACACGGATGCCAGGAGCTAATTCATAGGCCGCCATTTGGGTAAATGCAGCAAGGGCCTTTTTGGTTATTAAATATCCAAAATACGGCGTTTTATCTTTAGTAATATAGGTATCCAATATATTAATCACCTGGCCTTGTTGGCATCGTTTTGCAAAAGCCTGCGTAATAAAAAACGGCGCTTTAAGGTTCAGCGCAAATAACGAGTCATAATCCTCGTAACAGGTCGTAAGCAGGGTTGCTTTTTGAATGATAGCTGCGCTGTTAATCACCACACCTAAGCCTGGTATGGATTGAATAACCTCTTCAATTAAAGCGTCAGCGGTTCCTTCTTCCAACAAATTATAACAAAATCCCTGGCACTCAACATTCAGCTCCCGAATCTCATCAATCAACTTCTGAGCCTCCTGCTGATGGTGATAATAATGCACCGCAATGGAAAAACCTCGTCTGGCCAGTCCTAGAGCCAATTCCCTTCCCAAGCGAACCGCTGCTCCCGTGATTAAAATTGTTGGTTTATGTTCCATATCTCATCTCTTATGAATGGCAAGACGTTATGTGTATCATGATTTTCTCTATCAAACAAAGCTATAGTTTATTAGGAAAATTCAATCAAAGAAAACCCATACCAACGCCAGCATAACTCAAACATAGGTAGGGACTCACATCCCTTACATGAATCACTCTTCAATCCCATTGCGAAAATCGGCTCCCCATGCTAATTTCGATAGCTATGAAACCAGAAACACCTAACCACTCTCAAGAAACCACCGATTTTGGGTTTAAAACCATTCCACTGACCGAAAAAATCTCGGCGGTAAAATCTGTTTTCAACCGGGTTGCTCCCAAATATGATTTGATGAACAATGTGATGAGCATGGGCGTGCATCACCTGTGGAAGCATGAATTCTTAAACATGCTCAATCCCCGTGAAAACAGCAGACTATTAGATGTTGCCGGCGGCACCGCCGATATCTCATTACGGTTCTTGCGCAAAACCCAAACGGGCCATGCCACCGTTAGTGACATCAATGCTTCCATGTTAAGTGAAGGCCATGATCGTTTGGTCGATGCCAATATGATAGGCCGATTTGAATGCGTTACGGCTAATGCAGAACAACTGCCATTTCCCGATAATCACTTTGATTACTACACGATCAGCTTTGGTATCCGTAATGTAACGGATCGCCTTAAGGCACTCAAAGAAGCCTACCGCGTTCTCAAACCTGGAGGTCGTTTCCTCTGCCTGGAATTTTCACCCACTCCCAACAGTCTTGTAAAGATCCCCTATGATTTTTACTCCTTTAAGGTCATTCCTCAGCTTGGCGAATGGATTGCAGGTGATCGTGACAGCTATCAATATCTGGTCGAAAGCATCCGCATGTTTCCATCGCCGCAACATTTTGCTAACCTGATTCAGGAAGCGAGCTTTAAACAAGTGCAGTTTCGTTCGCTGACGGGTGGTATTGTCGCCATTCATTCGGGATGGAAGGTATAGGGTCTGGATGTATACATTATTTCGTTTTTCTCATATTTTCATTTTATTAGTGCTTTACGGAGTTTGTCCTCGCAAGTTGAAAGGGCGCTGCATGTGTTTTTGCTTCGTTTCATTAGGACCGACTTTCATTAAACTTGGACAAACCCTGTCGATTCGCCCTGATATTGTTGGCGATGATGCTGCCGATGCCCTAGGCATGCTTCGTGATCGCCTCCCACCGTTTGACGCACGCAAAGCCATGCGCACCATCGAAAAATCGCTAGGTACATCGATTCATTCGCTGTTTAAAGAATTCAATCAGCAACCCGTTGCTGCCGCCTCGATCGCTCAAATTCATCGCGCAATCACCACCGATGGCCGTGATGTGGCCGTAAAGGTATTACGCCCAGGCATTGAAAGAAGGATTAACCGTGACCTTACTTTTCTACGGCGTATTGCCAGCTGGTTTAGCCAGTGTGAAAGCTTAAAACGCCTGCGTTTAATTGACGTCATCAACACGTTTACCGAAATGCTTCGATTCGAAATGGATTTACGGTTTGAAGGTGCTGCTGCCTCAGAATTACGTGATAACCTTAAACAGGATGAAGGCGTTTACGTACCCGCCATTGATTGGGATCGTACTGCCAAACACGTGCTGACGCTTGAATGGATCAATGGCATTCCCATCCATAACCGTGAAGCACTTATCAATGCCGGACATAATCTGGATATGCTGACCCGTCATCTGTCGCATACTTTTTTCAATCAAACCTATCGCGATGGTTTTTTTCATGGCGATTTACACCCCGGTAATATCCTGGTCAAGCACGATGGCAATATTGCCCTTGTCGATTTTGGTATCATGGGACGGCTTGACCAATCCACCCGCCGCTTTGTTGCCGAAATTTTGCGCGGATTCATCCATCGTGACTATCATCATATTGCCCAGGTGCATCTGGATGCCGGTTACATTCCTGCCGATACAAACGTGGCTACATTTGCGCTTGCTTGCCGGTCGATTGGTGAACCAATCGTTGGAAAACCTTTTTCGCATTTATCCATTGGTAAACTGCTGAAACAACTCTTTAAAATTACCCAGGATTTCAGCATGGAAACACAGCCGCAACTATTATTGCTGCAAAAAACGATGCTCTTGATTGAAGGTCTGGGTTCAACCCTTGCCCCTCATGCCAATATGTGGGAACTTGCTGAGCCGTGGATGAAAGAATGGGCCGTGCAGAATTTAGGCTGGAAAGCCAGGGCAACCGAAGTCCATCAACAATTTAAGCAAACCATAAAGCAGGTTCCATTGCTCACTCAATCCCTGCAACAATGGGTTCTTACCACTTCCCAAGAAGGGCTAAAGCTCCATCCGACCTCTCTTGCAGAACTCAATAAAGCCCAAAATCATACGGTATGGACAAGTGTTATTTCACTCGCTGCACTGCTTTTAGCACTTTGGATGGTACTGCATGCCTAATCATCTTCGCCTGGTTACTTGGAATATTAATTCTATCCGTTTGCGTATGCCTCTATTGGCACAACTGAGTAAGGACCTTCAACCAGATATTATCTGCCTTCAAGAAACCAAAGTCGCAGATCCATTTTTTCCACGTTTAGATTGCCAGGCCCTTGGCTATCCGTATGTCACCTTCAGTGGAGAAAAATCGTATAACGGCGTTACCATCCTCTCAAAAATTCCCTTTATCGAATTTGAAACATTGAAACTCGGAGGAAAGGACGATACACGGCATATTGCGGTAACGCTTGCCAATGGCATTGAACTGCATAATTTTTATGTCCCTGCCGGTGGCGACATAGCCGATCCCGTACAAAATCCAAAATTTGCGCACAAACTTAATTTTGTTCAAGATATGACCCAATGGTTTAAAGACAATCGAGCCTCTTCTAAACCCATGATCCTGGTAGGTGATTTAAACATAGCCCCGTTGGAGCATGATGTATGGTCACATAAACAACTCCTGGATGTGGTCAGCCATACACCCATTGAAGTCGATCATCTTCACCAACTGTATCAATCCCTCACCTGGGTTGATGTTGCCCGTCATTTTGTACCAGAACCCGCTAAACTTTATAGCTGGTGGAGCTACCGCAATCAGGATTGGAAAAAATCTGATCGCGGCCGCAGGCTCGATCATATCTGGGTAACTCCGCCACTAGTCAAAGCCTGTAAAGCAATCAACTTCTTTAAAGAAGCCCGCGATTGGCCACAACCATCGGATCATGTGCCGGTAGTTATGGATTTAGTCGCTTAGCACGACAAGTGCAGGTACTGCATGCCCCCTTTCAATCGACACTCATAGGCAACTCACACGACTTTTAACCTAAAAAGTCGTGAATAGTCGAGTATGCAAGCACCCATTTACTACCAAGAAATGGAGTCCCATATTACCTTATCTAAAACTGAGGTTAATCTCATTCTCGCCTGAATAGCATTGAATTTGAGTCATGCGCAAAAGACAAACGCTGAGAATGAGACAATTTTATAACAAAAAAACGATTAAAAACAATATAATTATAAATATATTTATAGAAATTTAATATAAACCACATGAATGCCATAATTTTATCATATTTTTCATGTAACATTCTTATTGGTAACATAAAAATACAATTGAGTGATAATGGAGATTTACATGTCAAAAAATCAATCAAAGATTAATGTTGAAACTGCGGAAAATGAAAATGGTCAGAAGCCAATAACAAACATTGCCCCCGAACTGACCTTAAAGCGCATCAGAAAAATGGATGCTTCCACATTTAAGAAACACCTTAAGAACCATTCTATTAATGTCTTTGATACATATACGCGTACAGATCCTAACACTGCTACTCTGGTAAAAGACATTAACTTGTTCCATCTATTTTCGGAAGGAACTAGCGCTAAAAACAAAACCAAACGCGGTCATTTACTCAACCACTTAATCAAAAATTATCCTGAACCGGATATAGCTAACTTGATTAACGGATGCGACAGCCTAGGTAGAACACCATTACATTATGCCAGCACTTATTTTTTAAACATGCACACACTCACCTTTTTGGTTAACAATGGTGCAAACATTCATGCTGCGGACATCCATGGGAATCAGCCCATTCATTTTGCGGCAAGCCGCATTTTAACAGATAACATACAAAAATTACATCAATTGGGGGCTGATATTAATGCCACAAATGCTGAAGGGAAAACGCCACTGCATTTAATTGTCAAGTGCTCGCCAAAACATCAAAATCTAACCAGAAACGCTACAGAGCTTCTTGTTAAAAACATAACATATATACGCAACCATGGTGGTTCACCTAATGTGAAGGATGTATTTGGGAAAACGGCACTGCATTATGCGGCGAGCAACCATCCTGATATTGCAGCCATTCTCTATGAATCATTTACACCAGGACTGGGAAAAACCCAATATACATTGAAGGGCATTGGTATTACATGGGAACATAAACACGCACCCAACGGTTATGAAGCCATTAATTCCACCATTAAAGATAGTGAGAAAAAATTAGCTCTGGATTATTTGCCTAAGTCCGCTCAGTCTGACATATTAAGGAAGCGTTTAAAAGTAGATAAAAACTATCGTCTCAGTTATAATCCTGCCAAAGGTCAAACCATGTTCCATGGTTTTGCACGTTCCTTTGATCCTCAAGCGTTTAATTCTAACGCTGTTAAAATCAAACACATTCTTAAAACAATTCCTTCTGATTTAAATGCTAAAGATCTTAATGGAAATACAGGCCTCCATTACCTTGTCCAGCGTGCAGAATCTATTCCAAATTTAGCCGACTTCATAAAAAAGGACCTCGACATTAATGCTGTCAATAACGATGGTCTCACAGCCTTGCATCTGGCAGCTAGTCATGGCCATGTTAAAGCGGTACAACAGCTTATAAAGGCAGGTGCCAATCATGAATTATTGGACAAGTCTGGGAAGACATTTGAAGCGTATCTTGATCAATCCCAAATCAACCAAGATGAAAAAGGGCCCTCTAAAAAAGGCTTCCGTAGCCGTATACAAGAGCAAAGGTTAAACGAAAAGCAGGTTTCACCGGATCTACCATAGAGAGACATTATTTAACGTTCCATAATGATAAATACCGCAACACCCTTGAACCTTCTTTAACAATCCATCATAATAAATTGGATGTGAGGTATCGCTTATGTTTCGATTTATCCTGTATGATTTATGGCCAGTCTTGTTGATTGTTGGTGCGCTTTTCCTATGGCGTTGGTATGGAAGCAAACGCAAGGGACTTGGTTTAAAACCAATACTCGGCAGTGATTTATCCTATATGATGATTACCTTGGTCGCATTAATCGGTGTCATCCTCTGTTTTGCGGTGATTATTTTCTTTGGCCACGATACCGTTCCGGAAGATCGCTATCAGCCTGCCCATATTAAAGATGGAACATTTTATCCCGATTCGTGGAAGTAACGACCGTGCAAACCTATCATCTGCCTGATCGCACCTTAGAAATATTACATTCACCCAGTAACCGCATCATTTTTGAAGCACTTGGTTTTGATAACGCACGATTTGTTGGAGGTTGTGTACGCGATGCTTTATTTGGCTTACCCCGCGATGATATCGATATCGCAACCCCTCACCCCCCCGATGATGTGTTGAAAATACTGACCCAACATTCGGTTAAAGTGATACCCACGGGTCTCAAACACGGTACGGTTACGGCTGTCATCGATAACCATCCCGTTGAAATCACGACACTCAGACAAGATGTATCGTGTGATGGCAGGCATGCAGATGTTGTTTTTACCCAGGATTGGGCACTTGATGCCCTGCGCCGTGACTTTACCATTAACAGTTTATCTGCCGATTGGGATGGAAAAATTTATGATTATACCAAAGGCTATGAGGATTTATTTACCCATACCATCCGCTTCGTGGGTAATGCCAAAGATCGCTGCATGGAAGATTACTTACGCATTCTGCGTTACTTTCGTTTTTATGCACGTTACGGTACGCTGAGTAATGTTGATAACGAAGCAATTGAAGCCTGCGAGTTGCTAGCTCCCCAACTAAAAAAACTGTCAGCCGAACGCATTCACACTGAAATGTTAAAAATTATAGCAGCCCCATCTCCCATGGGAAGCCTCCACCTCATGCAGCAACATCATGTTTTAGAGCAGATATTGCCATTTTCTATCGAACTATCATCCCTTGAACGGTTAATTTCATTCCCGTATCCAGAAGCCAGCCATCCTGTTTTACGGCTTGCCTGCCTTTTATCGACCATCCCCAATCACGAGGCAGAAACACTCGTCCAATATTTAAGTCAACATTGGAAAATATCAAACCAAGAACGTCAGATATTGCATACCTATTTATGTCAGACCAACCAAAGGGATGCCCTGATTTTCAGTGATGATCAATCGGCCAAAAAATTAATACGAAAACTTGGAAAGCATGATTACATAGGTTTATTATTGCTTCACCACTGCAGCCATGATTCCATCCATGACCTGCACCGCTTATACACGATGGCGCAGGAATGGGCTATTCCGGAATTTCCGGTACGAGGTAGCGACTTGATGGCCCTTGGCTTTCACGGCAGACAAATAGGCGTGGGACTAAAACATGCAGAAAGCTGGTGGGAAGAACATCATTTCCTCCCTACCAAGCAGGAAATATTAACATGGTCACAAAAACATTTCCCTTAGACCTGTTTGTTACATTTATCCATAATCACCATCTGTCCATTCAAACAGCACATGGGTCGCCACCACCATGCAGTCATCTTTTATGACACCCAATATCATTCACCCAGTATAAATGAAAAAATAACCTCAACAAAAAAAACTTGAAAACTAAGAATAAAAATGTTTATTTATCGCCGATTTAATAAATTTTGATCATTCAATAAATGTATTAATTGAGTTCTTTATTTTTCTTAATGGACATTAATTCTTAGCAAATAGGTAAATTATGGTAGTATCTTTACCACTCAGTAAAACGCGATATTCATCAGATTCAATTCTCCCCACAAGACCTACGATAGGGATTCTCAATGTTAAAGATTTGCCTGTCTATACGGAGGAATCAACTGAAAAACTGCAAAATTTGAAGACATTTACGATTCCTAACAACTTTAATAAACCGATCTTGCTCGATTACACAAGGCTGGAAATAGCAGAAGAAGATCACCACTTACCTGTCCAACAGCTTGAAAAAAAATATAAAGACCGAATTGATACCTTGGTTAAGGAATATCTCAGCCAAATTAACGGGTTGTTTTTATTAGGTGACCCAAAAGACATACCACCTGAATTATTTAACCAAGAAAAGCATCCAGAAGCAAAGATTGCCCGCCCTCCTCAGCGTACTCTTTTCATGCGAAGGCTACTGCGCCTTTCCACCGAATGTTACATCACCCCAGCATTGAACATCTGCGGATCTCATCAACAATATGGTGTTCTGGAAAACATGTCAATGCATCAACATCTTCCAGATGTCGTTCCTCATCCTGATGATGGGGGTATTGACCACTGTAGAAGTGACTTAAAACATGTCTTTGTCCACAAAATCACGGTGAAACCTCCAAGCCCTGAAGGCGGATGTGCATTTTATGGCATCCTTGCCCCCAAAGCAAGGCCACCTTATGGACCCCTTCAGATTGATGTAAACAGCACCCACCACCAGGGTGTGAACTTCAATAATCTTCCGAAAAGTATTATAGTCACTGGCTTAGCTGACGACAACACGTTAGAATCGATGGAAACTAAAGCTAATTTACCCCTGACATCGGTACAATTTCATCCAGAAACTATTAGGCGGAAGGATCTTAATAAAAAACGCACATTAGTTGATCGCGATTTTGAACATGATGATGAAACAGGAAAAGATTTTTTGAAGGTCGATGGTGTGAAGTTCGAACTTCCTGATGATCCAAAATACTATATCCAACAACGCATCATCGAAGATCTAATTGTCAAAGCTCACGCACATCATGCTAAAAAATGGTGCATGCGCGAATTGAATGAACTCGCTTTAGAAAATCCCGAAGAACCACATCTTTCATTTTCTCAAAAAGTGCTTAAACCTTTAGCAAACAAGGAAAATATATTCATATTCAATCGATAAGGGGTTCCTTAGAAGGCACAAAAATCAGAGCATTTTCATTTTCGTTGTGCGTAGCACTAATGGATAAGTGCGCTAGTCGCTCAAAACTCCGTCGTTCTCACCTTTTTTAAGCAATATGTGCCGCAGGCGAATGCCGCTAAAAAGGGCCATTATCCATTTTTTCTGTAAAAAAAACCTGCCCTCCTCAACAAAGGAGGGCAGACACAATTAGACTAATAAACAACTAAGCAGCAGCCTTATTCGCCAGTTCCTGACGTAATTTTTTAGCCGCATGCACCATACCTTCAAGTGCAGGTTTCACTTCTTTCCAGCCGCGGGTTTTGAGTCCGCAATCTGGGTTAACCCACAATTGTGCTGGTGTTAATACTTCCAGCGCTTTTCTCAATAATTGTTCCATTTCCTCTTGAGTAGGAACACGTGGCGAGTGAATATCATACACGCCAGGTCCAATTTCATTTGGATATTTAAAGTTAACGAAAGCATCGAGCAATTCCATTTGTGAACGCGAGGTCTCAATTGAGATCACATCTGCATCCATATTAGCTACTGCTTCAATGATGTCATTAAACTCAGAATAGCACATATGGGTATGGATCTGTGTTTCGTCTTTAACGCCAGAAGCCGTTAAACGGAAACTATCGACTGCCCAATCCAGATAGGTTTTCCAGTTGCTGCGACGCAACGGCAAACCTTCGCGCAAAGCGGCTTCATCAATCTGAATGATTTTGATACCGGCTTTCTCAAGGTCAACCACTTCATCACGAATGGCCAAACCGATTTGGTAGCAGGTTTCAGAACGAGGTTGATCATCACGTACAAACGACCACTGAAGAATCGTTACCGGACCGGTTAACATTCCTTTCATAATGCGTTTGGTTTGCGCTTGTGCAAAATTGATCCAACGTATTGTCATTGGGTTTTCGCGGTAAACATCTCCGAAAATAACCGGAGGTTTTACGCAACGTGAACCATAGCTTTGCACCCAACCATTTTCAGTAAAGGTAAAGCCGCCTAATTGTTCACCAAAATATTCCACCATGTCGTTACGTTCAAATTCGCCGTGAACGAGGACATCAATGTCGGCTTCTTCCTGATAACGGATGCAGCTGATGGTTTCTTTTTCAAGGAACGCCTCATAATCAGCAGCACTGATACGACCCGCTTTAAAATCAGCGCGCGCTTTGCGGACATCAGCGGTTTGCGGGAATGAACCAATGGTTGTTGTTGGAAACAATGGCAGTGTAATAGTCTGTTGTTGCTTTTCACGACGATCACCATACGAGCTCATACGTTTTTTCATGTTGTCAGTAACCGCCGCCAAACGTTGTTTAACGTCTTGCTTATGGATGCGGGGTGATGCACTTCGCGCCGCATGGGCTTTTCGATTAGCATCCAATTCAGCTGCAACAGCATCCTCACCTTGGTTAGCCGCTTTAGCCAATATTGCCACTTCAGACAATTTTTGTTTAGCAAACGCTAACCATTGTTTGAGTTCAGCATCGAGTTTGGTTTCATTATCCAAATCAACTGGGGTATGCAACAATGAGCACGAAGGAGCCACAAAGACGCGCTCTTTACCTAGTTTAGCAATCGCTTTGTTGATGAGAGCCAATGAACGGTCAAAATTATTTTTCCAAATGTTACGGCCATCAACCACACCCACAGACAAAATTTTATCGGCAGGGAATGCAGCAAGCACATGATCCAGTTGCTCAGGAGCACGAACGCAATCAATATGTAAACCAGCAACTGGCAGCGATACAGCCGTTGCTAAATTATCACCCAGATTATCAAAATAAGTAGCAACCAGCACTTTCAAACCAGCCACAGCAGCAATCTGCTTATAGGCATCCGTGAAGGCTTTACGGGTTGCATCGTCACCATCCATCACTAAATAAGGCTCATCCAATTGCACCCATTCAGCACCAGCTTGTTTGAGTTGCTCAAGCACTTGTACATACACAGGAACCAATTTAGCCAACAGATTGATCGGTTTGAAACCGGCTTCATGGGTTTTACCTAATAGCAACAAGGTAACAGGGCCAACAAGCGTAGGTACGGTTTGAATACCCAGTGCTTTGGCTTCGTTATATTCATCGACAATTTTAGTCGATGAAACAGCAAAGGCAGTCGAAGAACTATATTCAGGAACGATATAGTGATAGTTGGTATCAAACCATTTGGTCATTTCCATGGCTGTCACATCGGCACCTTGTGTTTGTGCACCACGAGCCATTGCAAAATACGTATCTAAACCAACATTGCCACCTTTAAACTGATAGCGTGCAGGCACTGCACCCACTAAGGCGATGGTGTCCAACACATGGTCATAGAATGAAAAATCGTTGGATGGAATAATGTCAATGCCAGCATTCTGCTGAGTTTGCCAGTTGGTTTTACGGATTTCCTTAGCCGTTGCTTGCAGCGCATCAACCGAAGATTCACCCTTCCAATAAGCCTCTACAGCTCTTTTTAATTCACGATGGGCACCTACGCGCGGGTAACCTAAATTACGGGCTTTTACCATGGATACGCTCCTTCAAAAATATGCAATAAATTAAATGGGCGCCTATTCTACTTTATTTTGCGATGAAAATCCAGAGGGAAAAGGCTGCGATGTCAAACAAACAATCCGTTGTTAAGCATAAAAATGCCCCTCCTAGAGCGAAAGCACGCCACCGCTCCTGTTATTGATATACGACTCTGCCCCTCGTCCTTGAATACGCGATGTATGAGGCGAAGAAAATTGCAGATTCACATCGGTTCCTTGGGTATTTGCAGAGGGTAAAGAAGGGTACTTAGATTCTTTATCTGCACCCAGAGACGATTTAAGCACCCCACCTCCAAAAACAGCTCCTCCACTCAACATGACAAGAATTCCAACCACAAGGAATGGAGCAAGGACAGGCACCGTTAAACACAAAACTAAAATACCCGCACCCGATCCGGCAAACGCATAGCTTACTTTAGAGGGAGTAGATGTTAACGTCGCTTTGATACTCTCCATTGAATCTGATTTAACTGGCGCATTTTTTTCAGCTTGCGGTTTCTTGGTTACATAAACTGGACGTATGCTGCGTGATGTCGTTCCTGAAGAATCTAGCTCATTTAACCATTCACCCATGCGATCTACGAAGGAAACCTTTTCCTTAGGTACGTTAGCCAACGCAGATGCTCTTTCCTTAAAAAAATTGATGGTAATCAACAACTGCCGATGATTTTCAATGGGTTGATTATCCATGCATTGTTGAATAGTTTTAATTTCCTTTTTGGAAACCACTTTCTTGGCAAAGCATCTTATATCTTCCTCAGTCGTCAAACTCATATTGCTGGCAATGTCGGTGGCGTAGAGAGCGCATGCAGTCAATAGATTTTTGTTAGGCTGAGGTACAGTAAAGATATATTTTTTGCATTTTTTGACCAAGGTTTCCAGTGCCCAACTATAACGTTGCGTAGCCTCTGCATTATCAATCTTTGTCTCATCCCTAATACGCATCATTTGATAATCAAAACAGAAGGTAGTAAATATGGGTTGCATACTCATAATTTGAGGCTGACTAAGGAATCCCCCTGGATTTGGCAAAACATCGTCCATACCAACAACAGATTTCTGCAAATTGCTCAAATCAAGATTAATATAATTATTGAGCGCGATATCCAAATGAAGAATAGAATCAATGGTATGCGATGTAATACTACGTTCTAATGATTTAATAAATCGAGCGAGTTTGCTCTCATCTGACAATAATTCTAACATTCCCAAGTAAGACAGGATTTCCAGATAGTTAACTGTAATATTTTCTATCGTTTCTGGAAGCTCTTTTCCTAGAATCTTTATCGCTTCTGGAAGCTCTTTTCCTAGAGTCGCACAATATACCCTTAAGTCCTCAAGCACTCTCGGTAAATAATATTCTACAGCATTTTCATTTTCTAAATTTTCAGATTCAATTTCTAATTCCGACCCTGACATTTCCCTAGGCATTGATTCATTTCCTTTTAAAAAACAAGGAAACTTTAGAAAAGATAAGAAGACAGATGCTCTTTGATAGAATTTCTCCATCAAAAATCCAAAAAAAATCCTTGCGTCAAGCATTCTAGCATAAATAAATATAATTATTCAATACATTATATAAATTTATAACAGGAATACTATATTCATTTCACACTAGAAATTGTCTGCCTAATTCCAAGTACCTCGCAGATACTGACGATTAAGTCGGCCCTGTTTAAGGTATAAAAATGGAAAGTGTCTATTCCTTCGGCCTGGAGGATTCGGCATTGCTCTACCGCTACCATAATAGCTAACGTACGGGCAGTCTGGCTATCATGGGGAATATGTTCAAAGAGGGTAAATAACCAATCAGGCATGGTCGCTCCGCAGCGTTTGCTAAAACGTACCAATTGATCAAAATGTCCTACCGGCACAATTCCGGGAACAAGAGGAGCCGTTATGCCAACTTTGCGGGCTTTGTCAATAAAACGCAACATTTGCTCTGTATCAAAACAATATTGAGTGATGGCACGGGTAGCCCCTGCATCAATTTTTTGCTTAAGATAATCCAAATCTGACTTGGCACTGATGGCTTCAGGATGCACTTCCGGATAAGCAGCCACACTAATTTCAAAATCACCAATATCCCGCAAGCCGCGAACCAACTCATCGGCATACGCGTAACCGTGAGGATGAGGCACATATTTATTGGCTCCATCCGGTGCATCACCGCGTAATGCCACAATATGTTTTACGCCCATATCCCAATAGGTCTTCGCTACTTCGTCTACCTCTTCACGGGTAGCGGCCACACACGTTAAGTGCGCTGCTGGTTTTAAGCGGGTGGTTTCTAAAATACCTTTAATAGTGGCATGGGTCCGCTCGCGGGTTGATCCCCCAGCACCATAGGTAACAGAAACAAAATGAGGATTTAGGGGCGCTAATTCCGCAATAGCATCCCACAATTTATGTTCCATTTCTTCGTTTTTGGGAGGAAAAAATTCAAACGAAACCGTTGGCGCCGCATAACGTGCCGTATATTTTAATTCTTCTAATATCAGTTTATGATCGTGATTCATGCTTTACGCTGCCTTTTGCCAACTACCTTGTTCTGTCTGCTTCCAATATGTAAGCGTGACTCCTTGCTCTTTAATGGTCTGCCATTGCCTGCGGGCAAATGCTAATTCATCCTGGCGGTGGCCATCAAACATCAATAAGCAACGCTCAAAATCCTGCCAACGCTCAGACCAGGCATCACCTACCATCAGCAATATATCCGATTGATTAGGATTTTCATCTTTTTCCGTAATCACAATCGGATGTTCTGCCGCTTGAGTATCATGTGCCAAACCATGGGGCAGGAAGTCATTAGGTGAATAAGTCCATAATAACTGATCCAATTCTTCCGCGCGTTGAACAGACGATACACGAATGACCGCCTTTTTGCCTCCAGCATAGATTTTTTCAACGAGCTTGGGCAATGCGCGCTCTACCGGTAAAACGGTTAAATGATAAAAATTGACCTCATGCGCCACGAAAAGACCACCTGTTTAAAAAGCAAAAACCCCGTCCCTCCTAATAAGGGCCGGGGTTTTGCATCTTAATCAGCTTTCAAAAAGAATGCAATTTATTCTTCGTAATGCTCTTTTACCAAACGATTGAGCAAGCGAACACCAAAGCCCACCGCCCCTTTAGGGGTTGTGTCCTGTGGCTTTTTAGTCCACGCCGTACCAGCAATATCTAAATGCGCCCACGGCACATCATTAACAAAACGCTGCAAAAATTGAGCCGCCGTAATGCTACCTGCGCCACGGCCATCGGAGATATTTTTGATATCAGCGATATCGGAGTTGATCATTTTGTCGTAATTGGCATGGAGCGGAAAGCGCCAGAGTTTTTCACCGGTGACTTCCCCTACTTCGGTCAATTGTTTTGATAACTTATCGTTGTTTGAAAATAAACCCGCATATTCTTCACCCAGCGCGACCACAATCGCACCCGTTAAGGTTGCCAGGTTAATCATAAATTGCGGCTTAAATTTTTCCTGGGTATACCATAAGGCATCGGCCAGGACCAAACGGCCTTCTGCATCGGTATTCAATACTTCAACGGTTTGACCCGACATGGTATTGACCACATCGCTTGGACGCTGCGCATTGCCATCTGGCATATTTTCAACCAAGCCAATCACGCCAATGGCGTTGACTTTGGCTTTACGGCCAGCAAGGGCTTTCATGAGGCCAACAACCGCAGCAGAACCACCCATATCATATTTCATATCTTCCATGCCATTAGCCGGTTTAATCGAAATACCTCCCGTATCAAAGGTAACGCCCTTACCAACAAACGCGATAGGTTTTTTGCTTTTAGCAGCACCATGATATTCCATGATAACCATCCGCGATTCACGTACACTTCCTTGACCCACTCCCAGCAATGCACCCATATTGAGTTTTTTCATTTCCTTTGGGGTCAACACAGTTACTTTTATTCCAAGGCCAGAAAGCTCTTCAACACAGCGTTCTGCATAGCTTTCTGGATAAAGTATATTTGGCGGCTCGGTTACGACATCACGCGCTAAAAAGATACCTTCAGCCACTTTAGCTTTTTCGGCATACGCTTCTGTTGCTTTTTGCTGTGACTTAAGTTGAATAGCCAATTTTGCTAAAGACGGAGCTTTGTCTTTTAAATCTTTGGTTTGGTATTTGTCAAACCGGTAACTACGTAACAATACGCCATAACCAATATCTGCCGCAATATCGGCATCACTTAATTTGGCACCAAATGATTCGTCGATTATCACGGTTGCGTGCTTAACATGGACACTGTTTAACATGGCATAAAGTTTTCCACCCACATTCTGTGCCTCAATCTCCGTAATCGTTTTGGGTTTGCCAACGCCGAGCACCACGATACGGTCGATCCCCATATCACCAGGTGTGTAAACAGATAACGTATGCCCTAGTTTACCTTTAAACTGCGCTGTTTTGAGTGCTTTTGTGATCGCACCGTTGACTTGCTTATCTAGTTCTTTCCCTTTTGTGCTCAGCTTGCATGCGTCCGAAACTAAAATAACCACGGTATCTTTTTTAGGTGTGGATAACCCTGTGTATTGTATGTGCATAAGTCCCTCTTAGAATGTTCAATATCACCAAAAATATAGGTTGGTCATTCCAGTCTAAACACTTCAAAATCGGAGTGCAATCATAATTATGCAGACATTAGGCGGCAACACCTTTTAATTGATAGACATAACTAATCACTTCAGCCACAGCATGGTAATGTTTTTCTGGAATTTCTTCATCCAGTTTGACTGTATCATACAAGGCTCGCGCCAAAGGAGGATTGCGCATAATGGGAACATCGTGCTCTTTGGCAATTTCACGAATTTTTGCGGCGATGATATCAACCCCTTTAGCAACAACACGTGGCGCCTTCATGGTTGAACGATCATATTGCAAGGCGATGGCATAATGAGTTGGATTGGTGATGATCACATCAGCCTTGGGAACAGCTGACATCATGCGTTTACGTGATCGCTCACTACGCAAGGCACGTAGGCGCGATTTAATTTCCGGATCCCCTTCCGATTGCTTAAGTTCGTCTTTAATATCCTGTCGCGACATGCGCATGCTTTTCATAAATTCAAAACGCTGATACAAAAAATCAACAATGGCTATAAATCCCAGCACCAGGCAAATACCGATCAACATGCGTTTGGTCATCATTTTTAAAAGGGCTAACATGCCCTCGATACTTAACGTATGCATGATGGGAATCGTATGCAACAATGGCCGCACCGAAATATAGGCTACCGCACCCACCAACACAATTTTAAAAATACCTTTTATTAATTCAACCAATGAACGCATCGAAAATAAACGGCCCAATCCTTTAACCAGAGATATACGCTCTAGTTTTGGCGCTAATGCATCATACGAAATTAAAAATCCATTTTGGACAACCGACGACCCTATCGCAACCAAAACAGCTAATAGGATAGGCGTTGCTAAAATGGCGGTAAATATTCCCAGTACGGCTACCAACACTTTTTTGACACCATCTCCGGAAAGTTCAATCGCATTAGGATGATCAATAAACGCCACTAAACTAAGGCTGGTTTTGTGCATAAGCCATGGCGATAAAAACAGCACACTGCCGCTTAACGTGAGCATCATCAAAAAACTACCTAATTCCCGAGAAACGGCAATCTGACCTTTCTTACGCGCCTCTTCCAGGCGCCTCTGAGTCGGTTCCTCGGTTTTATCTGAATTGTCTTGATCTTCTGACATCCTACATCCCTAATCCTGAACCGTCATGGTTCCACTTAGAAAATCATGCAACGAATCCTGGTAAGAATCAATATACCAACTCATTCCTGCCGTAAACATTGCCAGCAAAATGAATAATCCAAGCAATACCTGCAGTGGCACAATCACAAAGAAGATATTCATATTTGGCATTAGCCTTGCCAGTACCCCACAACCCAGAAAAAAAACAATGCCAACAACGATAAATGGCGCCGAAAGCTGCATGGCAACCATAAACGAATGTGACATTAATTGAGTAACGGCCTGACTCATATCGGTAATTGGCAGCCACGTGCCAAAACGGAATATATCATAACTATGGGCAAGCCCCCTCAAAAATAAATGATGGGCATTCGTTTCAAATATCAACACCACTCCCACCATCGTAAATAAATTTCCGATGACCGATCCCTGATTTCCACTATTGGGATCAAATAACATGGCTGATGCAAGCCCAGTTTGATAGGCAATGATCATACCTGCCATATGAAGTGTACTTAAAATAAGACGTGCAACCGCACCCAGTGCCAGTCCAATCAACACTTCCGCCATCACCCACATTGCCAATTGCATAGCACTTGGTGGAACCGCATGAGGTAATACTGCCGATAATAAAGGCAACATCACCAGCGAAAACATCAGGGCAAAACATAAACGTATGCGCATAGGTACAAACGCTTCACCAATGCCTGGCATCATCACCATCGCCGAACCAATCCGGCAAAAAACCAGAAAGACCCCTAACACCCATTCGATGGTTAAGTCTTTTAATAGATGCTCCACAATGATCCCTTTAGCTTCGAATTGCATTACCATATCATCGAAACCAAAAACACGCATGTGGAAATATCTGTTTAAAAGAACAAAAACAACCGCTCTACCTAACGCAACGCATTGACAACATTTGTATGTTGCAATATAGATTGCACAGAAAGACTATTGATAACACAGAATTTTGTTAATAGTATTTGCACAAGGACATGACATCATGAGACAATTCTCTATGAATGAAAAAATATGATCGTTATTTTTGACCCTCTTAAATCTTCTAAACGCTTGATGCAGAGTGGTCTTAATCAAGCCACTTCCGAAGCCATCGCAGAAGAAATCAAATATTCTGCTGATTCACAATTATCAAATTAAGTTACCAAGATTGATCTTAAATTGGCTATGCTGGAATTGGAATCTAAAATTGGACATGTTGATACATCCCTTAACGCAAAAATAGACAAACTTGAACTTAAACTTACTGTCAAACTAGGCCTTATGCTTGCCACAGCCGTTGCGGCCCTTACTGCACTTAGGTTCTTTGACTAAACAAAGCCCACGATTTGCCGTACAAAGCTTTATTGCATCCTTGTCCCTTATAAGGTATAATCCACTGTCTTATAAGGAAACCCCATGGATCAGCGTACCTCACTTATTGGCCTTACCCAGGAAGAACTCACCCAGGCAGTGCTTGCCATGGGCGAATCAGCTTTTCGAGCAAAGCAATTATGGCATTGGATCTACAGCCGTGGCGTCACATCCTTTGATGCCATGCACAATATCAACAAAGCCCTTAAAGAGCGTCTTAACGAACATTATACGCTAGAACGTCCCGGCACCAGCAAACACCAACTATCCAATGACGGCACACAAAAATGGCTCCTTAAATTCAGCGATGCCAATGAAGCCGAAACCGTGTTTATCCCCGAAGATGATCGGGGCACCCTTTGTGTCTCCTCACAAGTTGGCTGTACCTTAAACTGTTCGTTTTGCCATACGGGCACCCAGCCTATGGTGCGGAATTTAACTGCTTCAGAAATTATTTCTCAAGTGATGCTGGCGCGCGATACCATCGGCGACTGGCCATCCACGGCCGCCCCCCATCATCTATCCAATATTGTCTTTATGGGAATGGGTGAACCCATGTATAATTATGACAATGTTCGCAATGCTATCCTTATTATGCTCGATCAATCCGGCCTTGCATTTTCACGCCGCCGAGTGACCGTCTCTACTTCCGGCATTGTGCCGATGATTAACCAGTTAGGTGCAGACGTCAATGTGCGCTTAGCCATTTCGCTCCATGCTGTGCGCGATGATCTGCGTGATGAATTAGTGCCCATCAATAAGAAATACCCGCTGAAGGAATTACTGGAAGCCTGCCGCCATTATCCCAACGCCAATGCGATGAATTGCATTACATTTGAGTATGTGATGCTTAAAGATGTAAATGATAGTGATGCAGATGCTCGTGAGTTAGTACGGATACTCAAAGGCATTTCTGCTAAGGTCAATCTAATTCCATTTAATCCGTGGCCCGGCACGATTTACGAATGTTCCGAATGGAATCGTATAGAACGTTTTTCAGAAATTGTTTATGAAGCTGGAATTCAAGCCCCCATTCGCCGTCCTCGTGGACGTGATATTTTAGCAGCGTGTGGTCAGTTGAAATCAGAGAGCATCAAAGAACGCAAATCCGTGGTGCGTGAAAGAGAATCACAACTGGTGCAGATTACTGAACCTCTATCCGCTTAAGACCACGACTTCAGATATCCTCATGTTCTTTTAAAAATTCATTCATTCACATCATCATTCTGGTCACTATTTGCCTGACCAATAATAATATCGCTAATGTGATTGGTAAATAATTCAAGCTCATGAAAAATAAAAGGCACAACCACCAAGGATGCCAAAAAGATAGACACAATTTTGGGAACAAACGATAAGGTCATTTCCTGGATTTGCGTCAATGCCTGCACCAATGAAATAGCTAACCCCACAACCAGTGCTACCAGGAGCAATGGAGCTGATGTTTTAATTAACAAAAATATCGCTTCACGGCTAATATCCAGTACAGCTGTATCATCCATATCTACAACCCTAAATCGGCATTTTCATAATGTCCTGGTAAGCTGAAATCACGCGATCACGAATCGACATGACCGTTTGCAACGCAAGCTCCGCTTCATTGACAGCCGACACAACCTGACTTAACGATGCCTTTCCAGCAATGGCCTGGGCGCTGAGTGCTTCAGATTTGCCGATGGTATCGCGTGTTGAAGTCACCATTCGTTCAAGCGTTGATCCAAGTACGCCATCAAAACCAGAAGCCGCTACATTGCCATTGGCCGCAGAAGCTCCAGAAGCTGTCGCTCTGACTTGTGGCTCCACGGACAATTTATCAACCGTCATGCTCGCCGCTTGACGATAAGCATTAAGCCCTTGCTGAAATTGAGAAACTCCTGAAATACCCACTGCCATGCTCACTCCCTAACCGACATTATAATTCCTTGTGTTATCGTAGCACATCTATTGTGCGTTGCGCCATACCTTTTGTCATGTCCATCAGATTTAAATTTGCTTCATAGGATCGCTGCGCTTCGCGCGCATCCATCTGCTCAATCGTAGGATCAAGATTGGGTGTTTTAACATAACCATCGGCATCTGCTGCCGGATGGGTAGGATCATATTTTAAAGGAAATTCGGACGGATCATCTTTAATCGACTTTACCCGCACCGTATCTTTGCCTGTGGTTCGATCGTGCTGATTCTTAAAGAAGATCAGTTTACGTCGATAAGGATCTTTGCCAGGTGCATCCGGTAATGATTCGGCATTAGCAATATTTTCTGCAGTTACCCGCATCCGTTTACTCTGCGTTTCCAAACCAGAAGATGATGTCGCCATCGCATTCAATAAATCATCCCCACCTGAGGCTTCTGCAGCGGTAAGAACTAATGATAATCCAAGTAACCCCCTTCCAATGTAACGCAACATCTTATTGCCCTCCTGCCGCTTTTTTCATCATTCCTGACATTTTTTTATAGAGATTGGTTGTTAAATTATAATCAAGGTTGGTCTGTGATGCCTTATCGACTTCATGGACTAAATCAACCTGGTTTCCATTGGGTTTTAATTCCGCAGTCGTATCATCAATTAATCGTGACGATGACGAGGGCATATTGCCGCTCATATGCATGGAGCTAGTTCGCACCATTCCCAAGCGGTGCTTTCTAGCATGGCCTGAACGAGGGGCTTCAATATCTCTAGCGACATAACCTGGCGTATTGGCATTAGCAATATTTTTAGCAATGATCCCCTGTCGCTCTGACAAACGCCCAAGATTCGTTTCTAAATCCTGGAGTATCCCAGGTGCTTCTTGAGCATAACCAACAGATGCTGAAAAGAAAAGACCAGCATCAAACCGAGACTTGTAAATGTCATATTTCCACGTTTTTCCAAAACCCTACCCCCAGCCCAAAAAATGCCATTAAGTTAAGGAACTTATAGTAGTGATTAGATAATGATTTGAAAAAAGATTCAACTCCAAATTTCAAGTTCAGTCACTTGAAATTTACATACTGCGAGCCGCTTGGCGATGTCCACCAGCCTCAACACTACTTTTTTCGTGTCCTGCTTCTTTACCCCGTTTGGAATACGTTTCATTCCATTGAACCGTTTTAGCAGCTTTAACCATGGACTCAACATCTGATTTATCCATTCTCGTAAGATCAAGCATTGTATTGGTATATATCCGTGTTGATACCCATCATGATAATTCATAGACCACGCTCGATCGTTGGGACTGAAACCATGAGGATTATTTTTGTGTTGCATGGCTTCATGAGAAAGAGGCAAGATATGTGGATTACCCTCACTAGCACGCACGGTAGTTTGAGAACCGGCCTCCTTTTTTGTGGAGAAATAAGCCAATATATTTACTTAATAATCCCTATAACCTTATCAACAATAGCCTTATCATGCCAAATTGAAAAAGCGAACCGTAATCGCGATGATTGCGGTGGTACAGTAGGCGGCCTGATAGCTGGAACATACAATCCATCATCTTCCAATCGCTTGGATAATGCTATGGCTTTATCCTCATCACCGATAATAAGCGGAACAATCGCACTCTGTGCCATTTTCATTCGCATTTTCTCTGTAAAATACCTAGCCATGTCAAGGCCATGTTGCATTCTCTTGGGATCTTGTTTAATAATCCTAAGGGCTGTAAGCGCCGCTGCTACCGATGCAGGCGGCAACGATGTTGAAAACATCAAACTCCGTGCCGATGATTTAAGATATTCAATCACACTTAATGGCCCACAAACATATGCGCCATAACTTCCTAATCCCTTAGACAATGTTCCCAAATGGAGATAGTCGCCATGATGCGGCGGTAACACTCCCATACCATGGGCATCATCAACCAAAACCCAGGCATTATAGTGTTTTGCAATTTCCAATATGTTATCCAGAGGTGCCACGTCACCATCCATGCTATAGACGCGCTCAACTAATATCAAGCAATGCCGATAAGGAGATCGATGCGTTTCAAGCAGCGTGCTTAAATGCTCATGGTCATTATGATAAAAACGATGAAAAGCTGCTCCAGACAGCCTGCTGCCATCTATCATACACGCATGAACCAGACGATCTGCCAGTATCACATCACCTTTTCCTACCAAAGCGGGGATAACCCCAATATTAGCTAGATAGCCACTGCCAAATAGACAGGCTGATTCGCAAGCGGCATAGTCTGCCAGTTCTTTTTCAAGCGTTTCCATTAAAGCACTATAACCGCTGACCAACTGCGAAGCCCTACTCCCCGCACCATATGTATCTAATGCCATTTGCGCCGCTTGAATGACCTCAGGATGGTCGGCAAGGCCCGCATAATCATTACTACCAAACGACATTAATTTTTTATGATGCCGCTCTATCAATCCGTGCCCCAGATAATCTGTAGAAACAAGCGTGCGCAACTGCTTGGCATCCTGCAAAGCCTCAAGACGCTTAGAAAATGTGGTTTCAAAAGATGACATTAACTGACTTCCATGCTATAACAACGAACCTGACAAAATCCTAAAGGATGCCCTATGCAGCCATTTTCACACGAGACACCAACAGCAGCTGTTGATGCTTCCCCCCTTATCAAACATGATTGGCAACTCTCAGAAGTACTCGACTTGTTTGCTTTACCATTCAATGACTTGCTTTTCAAGTCCCATTCGATCCATAGGCAGACATTTGATCCTAATTCCATCCAAACTTCAACCCTGTTGAGTATTAAAACCGGAGCTTGCCCGGAAGACTGTAAATATTGCCCGCAAAGCGCACATTATAAAACCCAGCTAGAAAAAGAGCCGCTGATGGATGCAGGCAGGGTTAAAGAGATGGCTATGCAGGCTAAGAATGCCGGAGCCACCCGCTTTTGTATGGGTGCCGCCTGGAGCCGCCTCCATGACCGCGACCTCCCCCAGGTGGTTGAAATGATCAAACACGTCAAGGATCAAGGACTGGAAACCTGCATGACGCTAGGAATGTTGAGCCAAGACCAAGCGCATCAATTAAAAGAGGCCGGCCTTGATTTCTATAATCACAACATCGACACGTCCGAAGAATTCTATAAAGAAATCATCAGCACCCGCACCTATCAGGATCGCCTGGATACATTAGAATATGTCCGCCAATCCGGTATGAAAACCTGTTGCGGAGGTATTATAGGTATGGGCGAAGGGCTGGATGACCGTGCCAACATGCTGATTACGCTGGCTAACATGCCCGAACATCCGCATAGTGTGCCCATCAATTTATTGGTAAAAGTAGAGGGAACTCCACTTTCAAAACAAGGTGAAGTCGACATATTTGACTTTATCCGCACCATTGCCATTGCCAGAATTCTCATGCCTTATTCGTTTGTACGACTTTCAGCGGGACGTACAGCTATGGCCTCGGAAGCCCAGGCCTTGTGTTTCTTTGCCGGAGCCAATTCGATCTTCTACGGCGAAAAATTACTGACAACAGCCAACCCCGAAGCTGACAATGATAACGATTTATTTAAGCGTTTAGGGTTAACTAAGATGAGTCATTGCTAATTTTTTGAGGGTCATCTCCGATGAACTCTAGTTATCCATCCTGGTTTGCACAAGGGTTTCCCCATATCTGGCTTCCTTATACCCAGATGAAGGATGCGCCTTTACCACAACCTGTTGTTAAAACCGATGGCAGCCGTATTTATTTGGCTGATGGAACCGAGTTAATTGACGGAATTGCCTCATGGTGGACGGCCTGCCACGGTTATAACCACCCCCATATCGTTGAGGCTATGATGGAACAGGTGCGTACAATGCCGCACGTTATGTTCTCGTTTGCCCATGAGCAAGCCTACACACTTGCTGATCGCTTGGTAAAACTAGCCCCAGAAGGGCTTAACCGCGTTTTCTTTACAGATTCTGGTTCAACAGCGGTTGAAACCGCCATGAAAATGGCGGTCCAATATTGGCACAATCGAGGGGACAAACAGCGCAATAAATTTATCGCCTTTAAACATGCTTATCATGGCGACACCATGGGATGCATGTCGCTTTCCGATCCCGAGCATGGCATGCACCGCGCGCTCAATCATCACATGCCGCGCCAATATTACGTAGATATCCCCTCAGATGAATATACACTTGCTGAGTTTGCTGCCATTATAGAAAGCATTCACAAAACCCTAGCCGGGGTGATTATTGAACCACTTGTCCAAGGAGCAGGTGGGATGCGCTTTCATGCTCCTGATATTCTAGCTGAAATAGATCGTATCTGTAAGCAATATACCATCCCCTTTATTGCCGATGAAATTTTCACCGGCTTTTGTCGCACTGGTTCCTTTTTTGCCTGCAACCAGGCAGGAATCAGTCCTGATATGATGTGTATCGGTAAAGCGCTGACAGGTGGTACGATGACGCTTGCAGCCTGTTTAGCCAAGGAATATCTTTTTGAAGGCTTCCTGGGTGAAGGCTTAGATCAAGCCCTCATGAGTGGCCCAACTTACATGGGCAATCCTCTTGCCTGCGCAGCTGCAAACGCTTCCCTTGACCTTTTCGAAAATGAACCCCGCCTTGACCAGGCTAACGCCATAGAACACCAATTGCAGCACCTTCTTAAGCCCTGCATGGATCTTCCAAATGTCAAAGAAGTTCGGGTCATGGGTGCTATAGGCGCAGTACAGTTACACACTTCAAACCGTTCCCATATACTCGCACTTCGTCAACAATCTGTCACACACGGAGTATTTTTACGCCCCTTTGACGACGTTATTTATATCGCACCAGCCCTGACTATATCAAGAGACGAGCTCTCAACCCTTGCCCATTCTGTCTTTTTATTGGCCTCCTCCCCTCTCAATTAAAGTAGTTTATACAAAATTTACTTTGTTAATGGTATAATGTAACTATACCAATTACAGGGATGGTGTCTATATGGGAATCATGGACTTCTTAAAAAAAGGTGGAAGCGGTAGCGAATCAAGCCAGTCACAGTCTCCACCAGCGGAATCTGCGCATGGTCCATCGGTAGGTATGCAGGATAGTTTAAGCGATGCGAAATCGATAACCATTTTGAGCAATGCTGAGAAAACCCTCAAATCTGCAGGCGTTTTAGGCATCACAAATGCTAACGCCTTTGGTGAGGGTGGGTCTTTGTCGCTTGAAACACAGGATTGAGCAAGTCTTTTAAACTAGAAAACAACGCAGTGGCGCGCGGTGCGCAATCGTTGGGAGCCGCAAAAGAAGCCACGATTGCCGGACACAAAGGTGGGGGTGGCCCCAGCCGCTAAACACTGCCTTCAGCCGTGTCCTCACTATTGCCCCTTGACTTTCACAAAATAAATATGTACAATTCGTCATGATAATCACCCTTGTTATCATCTCGATAAAGCAGATCATGTGGCAATTAGCCTCCTCGTTGGGTACGGGAATGTCTAGTATTGGCGAGCGAAAACAATGTCAACTCACAGGCCACAGAGCCGGCGGATACGATACCAGCTCCAATGCCGGCACCTCCTGTTAAAACTCTTCCATTTTAGTGTATTTTATGGTATAATAATAACTACTAGTTTAATAAAAAAAATCAAGTAAGGATGTTCCCTATGTCTGGTGCACCAGCTCCCGTCGATTCAGGTATGATTACCTCCATGCTTCAACACTCGCAGCAACAAGCGGGTGGCCAAGGAGGAAATGACGGGTTGTTTTCACTAAAAAGTGTATTTCCAGCCCCAACGGATGCCGCTGAAGGCAGTACTGTTGATCGTTTTATGACCTTCAACTTTGGTACTTCGATGAAAACTTCAGGTTTAGAAGTCACGGGATTACCTTTCTTTGCTGGTATATTTGGATCGGTCTTAAAAGTAGGTTCTCCTTTAGGTAAAAATCCGTTTGGGTGGCAGGAAAAGGACATTAACTCTCTCCAAGATCCCGATGGAAAACTCACCGACCCAACAGGTGCCGGTAGCGGAGGCGACTCAGAAGCTGGCGGTCATGGAAAAGACATGCAGCAACCCACTGGTGAAGATCATCAAAATCAACAAAGCCAGGGACACGGCCAAGAAGGCCAGAATCAGCATTCAGGTGCCGCAGGAAATGGCGATGGCAGCGGACCAGGTAATCCTGAAGGATCGCAGATGCCAGGCGGTTTGCCTTCAGGTGCTTCAGGTGCACCGTTACATCCTTATGCTCACGCTGGTGGACATGGTAATCCTGGTACAGGCTCTCATTTGAATAATGCGACGGTAGGATCTGGAGTAGGCTTTGGTTATGCCGGAGCAGGAAGTGGCGGCCCCGGGGCTGTTGGAACTGGATCTTCCGACCATGGACAAGGTCATGGCCCCGTTGGCGCTGGCTCTTCAGGACATGATCAAGCCCCTGCAGGTGTAGCTTTTGCACCGCACGACCAAGCGATTCCAGGCACAAAAACAAACGGTGCCACAGGAGCACCTGCAGATAGTTCTGCCGCTGGAGCTCCACAAGGATCTGGTGCAGCAGGAAATGGTGACGGCGGCGCTACAGGTGCTCCAGAAGGCGCTATGATGGTTGGCCTTTCAATTCAGGGAATGGGGAACCAAGCATTCAATCATTCTTTCGTTGGCGGACACGGTACCCCAGGATCTGCGGGTATGTTTAGCCACGAAGTCGGTGCCACAAAAGGTTATGGTTACACAGGTATTGGAGAAGGACACTCTCACGGAGGAAACTTTAGTACGGTTGCCTCATCCACACCTTCTGTAGGTCCAAGCGCTGGCCACGAGCGCTGATAATAGAATCGATCACCGTGATCTAATCGTCTGAAGCCAGTGAATGCTTACTCTCTAAAATTTGTAAATTATCCCACGCCTTTTGATAATAACTAGGGCTTTGAGCTAATGCCTGATTGATATAAGATTTAGCCAATTTGGGATCTTGGGCCAAACTAGCATAGAGCCCCATATTATTAGCCAGTTCAGCATCCTTGAGGTGTAAGCGGGCAATTCTTTCAGCATCATCCAGCTTACCAGCTAAGCTATAAAAAAGCGCTAGGTTAAGATCGATGGTTTTACGTTTAGGATCGGCAACGGATAACGATTGTGAAGCATTCTCTAATGTTTTGATAGCTTCCTCATTCTTATCGCTAAGGGCGTAGGCCAACGCTTTATTATTTAAAATAGCCGGATTATTCGGACTTACTTCAAGTGCTGTCTGAAAGTAAGGAATCGCTTCATCATAGCGATTGGTCATGGTTAAACACACACCAAGGGCGTTAATAGTCCGCCAACGCAACGCATCTTTTTCCATCACTTTTTTAAAGATCGTTACCGCATCCTGAAATTTACCTTCAACCATATAGGTAAGGCCATTCCCTTCAAGGGCATCAATAGAATTTTCATCGGCAGAAAGTACATCTTGATATTGTTGGTGTGCTTTTGGTGTTTCGCCTAGTAAACGCAAAGAATCTGCATAGGCTAATCGGTATTTGGTATTGGTATCACGACCGATCACCAACTGAGCATACAGTTCTGCCGCTTTACGATACTCGCTGGCATCAAAAGCTGCCTTGGCATTTTCCTCCATGGTTTGTTCCAGCGTTTTAACATTAGGCCCTTGTTTTTTGTCGACTTTGAATTTCAGCTCTTCAGCAGAAGAGGTTTGCTGCTTTTGCTTAAGACTTTCACATCCTGATAGACTAAGTAAGGACAAACTCAAAACGACACACAAACCCAACGTCGAAAAACGAACCATACCAGATACCTTGATAGAATTAACTTATTGAATTCTATAATATCATAGCGCAAAAAACTAGTAATAAATAGGATAGTAGTCGAAATCGTGACTGGTAGGCTCTTCCTGAGATTGCCATGGTCCCTGACTTGTATCAGCTGGAGCTGGCTTAGGCGTTGACGGCTTACTCGCACACGAAGCGACCACGAACAATACAGATATACAAATCAACATGTTAATTCTATGCATGACCCTCTCCGATTTTCGTTATATATTCCAGTACACCACATAAAAGTAAACATAAGCCTAAATCGTCAAGGCATCCCTAACGTAACGATTTAGTTTTAATTATAATACATAGGGTAAAAGTCAAAATCATTGTCAGCCGGCGCCTGATTACGATGATTGGTCGGTTCTTCATGACCTGCTTCATCACCCTTTTGTCCATAACCATAGTAAGGATCTGATTTTCCCTGAGGCTGATAAGGCACGTAATCAGAGTCGTTATCCTGAGGATAACCTTCATATCCCCGTCCATCTTCAGGCTGATAAGGAATATAATCAGAATCATTGTCCCGTGGATATTGACTAGTTGAATATTCGGTAGGATGGGCTATTTTTTGATAATGCACTTGCCCTGTGGAAGATGGCCTAACCGCCTGTGTCCGTGGAACTTGTTGCTGCTGAGCATTACTCTGAATAGGATAACTCAATGGTTGCTGATAAGCTGATTGCTGAGCAAAAGAATTACACGCCGCGAGAATGAAAACAAACCACACCCATAAAGCACTAACCCAACAGTTTTTTATTCTTCGTTGCAATACTGATATCTCGGTTTCTAAATTCATCCTTAACACCCTCTTGCATTTCCCTTAATCCCAACATTTTAACCTCATCCGCAAATATCATATCAATATTGACAAGAGGGAACAAGAAGAAAGTGAGGGTTTATAATTTATTTGTGAAATTGCATTAAAATCCTTGCATTCAGAAGGGAATAAAGTTACTTCTAACCTTATAACCCACATGAATATTAAGGCAGCACCTAACATGACACATAAGCGAATTTTGCCTATTGCAAAGAATATAGCCCCTTCGTTAGGACAGATTTATTTTATTGGAATTGGTGGCATTGGCATGAGTAGTATCGCCGAAGTACTCCACCATCGTGGTTTTAGTGTGGCAGGGTCCGATGCAGCCGAGTCTTACGTAACCGACCATTTAAAAACACTGGGTATTGGGGTGAATATTGGCCAAGAAGCCGTCAATATTACGTCTCAGATTAGTGTCATCGTGCGCTCGACCGCGATTAAGCCGTCCAATCCAGAACTTAAAAAGGCCATTGAATTGGGAATACCGGTCATTCACCGTTCGGATATTCTTGCCGAACTGATGAGAGATAAAATTTCAATCGCCGTGGGCGGAACGCATGGAAAAACAACCACCACGGCCATGGTGGGTGCAATCCTTGACCATGCAGGCCTTGATCCTACCATTATTAATGGAGGCGTCATTCATGCCTATAAAAGCAATGCACGCATTGGCAATAGTGAATATGTCGTTGCCGAAGCCGATGAATCAGATGGAAGTTTTATTAAACTGCCACGTTCAATAGCCATCATTACCAATATTGACCCTGAACATCTTGATTATTACGGTACGTTTGAAAAGCAATTAGATGCCTTTAAAATGTTTTTGACCCAATTGCCTTTCTATGGATTTGCTGTTATCTGCAAAGACCATCCGCAAGCTAGCGCCTATTTGGATATGGGAATTGAACGCAGGCTTATAAGTTACGGCATTTATGCAGATGCCGATATCAAAGCCTCCAATTTACGTAAATTCCCAGACAAAACCACGTTTGATATTACGGTCAACGACAGTGTTACAGGTGAGGCCTTCCATTGGAAGGATTTATGTTTGGGTGTCCCAGGAGAGCATAATGTCGAAAATTGCCTAGCAGCATTAGGAGTAGCTCTGGGGTTACATATCCCAGAAGAAGGAATTCGTAAGGGCTTATTGGCATTTAGTGGCGTGAAACGTCGCTTTACCAAAACGGGTAATTGGAACGGCGTCACCGTAATTGATGACTATGCCCATCATCCCAAAGAAATATCAACAACCCTGAATATGGCTTCTGATGTTGTCAAACAAACAAATGGCAATGTCATCGCTGTCTTCCAACCCCACCGTTACTCACGTGTCCATGATTTATTTAACGATTTCTGCACCTGTTTCCCTCAGGCACAAACGGTCATTGTTGCCGATATTTATAGCGCAGGAGAAACACCCATTGAAGGAATCACACAAACCTCATTGGTCGAAGGCATACAAAAATCAGGCCATCCGCATGTTGTTATGCTCGAAAATGAACAACAACTGCCCAATCTTATAAAAGACGTTACTAAACCTGGTGACATTGTTTTATGTATGGGTGCAGGAAGCATCTCTAAATGGGCCTACGAACTACCCAAAAAACTTGCATCTTCCGATCACATGGTGTAACACCATTTGATGATTGAAAATCTTCCTGAAGTGCGCGGCAATTACCGTGATAATTACGATTTGTCCAAAGTGACCTGGTTTGCAGTTGGCGGCCCGGCAGAGGTATTATTTCGCCCTGCAGATATTGCAGATCTCCAGCATTTCATCCAAGAATGTCCTTCTTCGATACCCATCACTGTTATCGGCCTTGCTTCCAATTTATTGGTAAGAGATGGAGGGATAAAAGGTATTGTGATCCGTATGGGCAGGGAGTTTGCACAGATATCCCATCAGGAAAATCGTATCACCGCAGGTGCAGCGGCACTTACCGGCAACGTGGCCCGTTACGCAGCAGAACAAGGTTTATCAGGATTGGAATTTTACGTTGGTATTCCTGGTTCGGTAGGTGGTGCATTGGCCATGAATGCTGGGGCCTATCATCAAGACACAGCATCTATCTTGCTGGAAGCTCAAGCTGTTGACCCACTAGGTAACCTTGTTCGTCTAACCCCTGATGATATTGGATATGTGTACCGTGGTAATCACTTACCAGATGGCTACATTTTTACCAATGCCACCTATCAATGTATTGATGATGAACCTGCCAGCATTAAAGACCGCATGAATAGGATTATGCAACAGCGCGAGGCTTCGCAACCTGTCCGCGCTAAAACAGGTGGTAGCACCTTTAAAAACCCGCAAGAAAAAAGTGCCTGGAAACTCATTGATGAAGCTGGGTGCAGAGGATTACGAATCGGCGGTGCGCACATGTCAGAAAAACACTGTAATTTCATGATTAATGATCAACATGCTTCAGCAGCCGATATTGAGACATTAGCGGAAACCATCCGAAAAAAGGTGCATGAGCATTCAGGCATTCTCTTGGAGTGGGAAATTAAACGAATTGGTGAACGCTAGTAAAGGTTTCGTTAACGAAGTCTTTCTACGTTTATAACATAGGAAAAAAGAGGTATAGAATGATCCATGTGGCCGTTGTGAAAGGTGGGCTTTCTTCCGAACGCGAAGTATCGTTGGTAAGCGGAACCGGAATTGCCAATGCGTTAAGGGAATTAAACTATAACGTATCCGAAATCGATATGGGGCGAGATGTTGCCGTTCAGCTAGCTAACTTAAAACCTGATGTGGTTTTTAATGCGCTTCATGGGACCTATGGTGAGGATGGATGTTTGCCTGGATTATTGAATATTATGAATATTCCGTACACTCATTCTGGCGTGCAGGCCTCCGCTATTGCGATGGATAAATTATTAACCAAACGGATATGTGAGCCGCTTGGCATTCCCTTCCCTGCTCATGAAATCCGCACGAAAGAAGATATTCTTAATAACAATTTTATGGACGTTCCCTGTGTCATCAAACCAACCAACGAAGGCTCCAGCAACGGCGTCTTTGTTTTATTAGAAAAAAGTCAGCGTCAATTAACGAAGCAACAATTAGACCTATCCGACACCTATATGGTTGAACCATATATTCCAGGAATCGAATTAACATCCGCCATCCTTGGCGATGAAGCATTGGGTGTCATGGAAATTCAACCCAATCTTGGTTTTTATAATTTTGAATCTAAATATGCACCGGGTGGATCCGATCATATTTTTCCTGCACGTATTGTGCCCGAAGATCTCGAATCCATCAAAGAGCTAACGTTACTCATGCACCGTACGTTAGGTTGTCGTGGTGTCAGCCGAGCCGACATTCGCTATGATAACACCGGAAGCAAAGGAAAATTTTATTTCCTTGAATTAAATACACATCCGGGCATGACACCGACATCGCTCGTACCAGATATCGCCAAACACTGCAAAATGAGTTATCATGCCATCGTGGATCGCTTAGTCAAGGAGGCGCGATGCGATTAAGCAAAGCTCAGGATGCAAAAGCTAAGAACTATAAATCCCGCCGCACCAAAGCCAACGCGTGGAAAATAGCGTTAATGCTTGATGTCCTTGTTATCAGTCTCTTATCCGTAACTGGTTTTTACCTTTGGCACAAAGGTACGTTTGCTTCATTTGCTAGATATATGGGGCACCAACAATCGATTGTCTCGCAAGCGATGGGGCTTACATTGCAGCATATCTATGTAGATGGCCTACATCATATTAAACCACAAACAATCCATAAAATTATTAACACCCCCAAAGGTTCCCCTTTACTTAGCTTATCACTTAAAGACATCCAGTCCGAGATTGAACATTTTTATTGGGTTGATCATGCAACCATTGAACGGCAATTCCCGCATACATTGCATGTCCATATTACGGAACGTACGCCTATGGCCGTTTGGCAGCACCAACAAAAACTTATTCTAGTAGACAAAAAAGGTGATATTATCCCTGAACCCAATATTGATGCGTATGCTGATTTATTGATGTTAGTGGGTGAAGATGCGCCTAAACATGCTTCAGAATTATTTTCTCTTTTATCCATTGATCCAACATTTAGTGCGATGGTTCATTCGGCAATCTGGGTTTCTAATCGTCGATGGAATATTCGTTTAACCAATGGAATAGAAGTAAAATTACCCGAAGCGAATGTCGAGGAATCGTGGCGACGTCTCATTGATATTTACTATCATCAAAAACTTGATAAACATCCTGTAACAAGTGTTGACTTACGTATCCCAGGCAAATTATATATTCGCATTCGTCCTAAGACACAACAGATTCAAAATGCTGAGGAGGCAGGCTAAGGAATGGTTAAGCCAAAAAATGGAATTATTACAGTCATTGATATTGGTTCCAATAAAATCGTATGTTTTATTGCACGTTTGAACCCGATGCACGATCCTGAAATTATTGGCATCGGCCATCAAATTTCACAAGGTATCCGTGGCAGTGTAGTGACCGATATCAAACACGCCGAGAATTCAATCTTAGCTGCCTTGGCGGATGCTGAAAAAATGGCAGGCGAAACCGTCGAACATGTCATTGTCAATATTTCAGGCGAAACATTACGATCGGATATTATCCATGCAGAAGTGAATGTTTCTGGTAACGAGATCAATAGCCGCGATATTAACCGAGTACTTGCCAACGGCTATACCAAATTTGACCGGGACAGTTACGAAGTGATTCATTGTATCCCTATCGATTACAGCATTGATGGCACATACGGCATACAGGATCCTGTGGGTATGTATGGCAAAATACTGGGGGTCGATATTCATATTGTGAGTATTTCTTCTTCCTTGATGTTTAACCTCAGCAACTGCCTGGCACGATGCCAGCTTAATGTAGATGATTATGTTGCATCTCCTTATGCCTCCGGGCTTGCTTGCTTAACCGATGATGAAAAGCGCCTTGGAGTTACCCTGGTTGACATGGGGGGGCAAACCACATCCATTGCTATTTTTAAGAATAACAACATCGTTTACACCCATTCAATCCCTATTGGCGGCTATCACGTAACCAGCGATATTGCCTCTTGCCTGTCAACGTCACTTGCCTCAGCAGAACGATTAAAGATTCTGCATGGTAACGCTATCGCTACAGCAGCTGATGATAAAGAGCAGCTTGATATCCAGATTGTCGGCGAAGAAGAATTTCATTCCATCAAACGCTCTGAACTGATTGCCATTATCCGCCCTCGGCTAGAAGAAATCATTGAAATGATCAATGATACGTTAAAGGAAAAGGGGCTTGAGGAATATGCCAATCAACGTATCGTTCTCACCGGTGGGGCCAGCCAGCTTCCCAGCATCAAAGAACTTTCATCACATATTATGGGAAAACAAGTGCGCATTGCGTCTCCTAAACAGCTTCCTGGCGTTGCTGAAAGCACCAAAGGCCCAGCTTTCTCGACACCGGTTGGGATGTTAATGTTTGCAAAACAAAAAGGGGTTATTAATCCTTTTGATAATGAGTCATCACCTAAGTTATCGGTCAAAAACTTTCTTCCACGGGCTTTCAAATGGGTAAAAGAAAATTTTTAAGTGAACTATTTTTTTTGGTTGTACTAATCGTATAAATCGGTGATAAACTAGTACATATATGTATCTGATTTTTTTGAATGATGGAGTCACACATGAGTGAACTGAATTTATTTTTACCTGAGAGTTCCCTGCTTAAACCGCGTATTATCGTTTTCGGAGTAGGAGGAGCTGGAGGTAATGCTGTTAATAACATGATTACTTCTAATCTGGACGGAATCGATTTTGTTGTGACCAATACCGATGCGCAGGCTATCGAAAACTCAATGGCTCAAAATAAAATTCAATTAGGCCCCAATATCACCAAAGGTCTTGGAGCAGGTTCTTCACCTGAAATTGGCAGGGGCGCTGCGGAAGAAGTCTCGGAAGAAATCTGTGCCTATCTGCAGGAGTGCAACATGGTGTTCATTACGGCCGGGATGGGCGGTGGAACCGGCACAGGTGCGGCTCCTGTCATTGCACGTCTTGCCAGAGAGCAAGGCGCACTTACCGTTGCCGTTGTGACTAAGCCTTTCCATTTTGAAGGCTCTCACCGCATGAAGATTGCAGAACTTGGCTTAGAAGAACTTCACAAATATGTCGATACCCTGATTGTGATTCCTAACCAAAATCTGTTTAGGATTGCTAACGAAAAAACCACGTTCGCTGATGCGTTTAGAATGGCCGACTCGGTTCTTCATTCTGGCGTTCGCAGCATCACCGATTTGATGTTAATGCCAGGACTCATTAACCTGGATTTTGCTGACGTACGCGCTGTTATGGGCGAAATGGGTAATGCCATGATGGGAACCGGCGAGGCAGAAGGCGAAAACCGCGCCATCAAAGCAGCGGAAGCTGCCATTTCCAATCCCTTACTGGATAATACCTCCATGCAGGGTGCTCGTGGCGTGTTAATCAATATTACCGGCGGTGGTGACATGACTCTCTTTGAAGTCGATGAAGCAGCCAATCGTATACGTCAGGAAGTTGACCCTGAAGCTAATATTATTTTCGGATCTGCCTTCAATGAACAGCTTGATGGAAAAATTCGCGTATCTGTCGTTGCAACTGGCATTGATACCCGTGTTGGTCAACCGGGAGGGCTTCCGTTACATAAACCAAGTTTTGCCAAAGTAGAGCACCATCAAACACACCATCAAACGCAGCCTCAACCGGCTCCTGAAAAAAGCGACCAACGTATTGATCCATCTGTTTTCAATGCAGAAAAAGCGGGATTTACACCACAAAAGGAACAACAATCATACATCCCCCCTCGTCCTGCGGAAGCCGCCCCTCCGACAGCGACCCCACAGATTCGCAGACCACAAACCAATGTATTTAATTCGGCAATTAAGCCTGAGGCTGTCGATCATCATGAGACTACAGAAACCGATCAGGAAGACCAGGAGGACCAAGAAACCCCACGTGGACTTAGCCTGTTTTCTAGATCGCCTAAGCATCGTCCAGAGGACGATAAACACGGGCAGCGTCAATTGGAGACCGTTGGTGCGGCACCTGAGGAGCGCAAAATTCCCGATGATGTTTTCGATATTCCTGCATTCCTTCGCCGCAACAAAAACTAAAGGCGGTTTTGCTTTGCTAAGACGAATACTAGCTCTTTTCATTGCTGTGAGCTTGGGGTGTTATACCCGAGCTCAAGCAGACTATCTTCCTCATACGGTTTATCGCTACCAAGTCCAATGGCAGACCATGAAGGCTGGCTATATGCTGGGTGAGTTAATGCCACGGAAGGGAGGATTTAACATGTTCCTCGCCGTTGAGTCTGCCGGCATTGTCGATATATTGCTCAACCATCACAGCCATTCCACACTTGAAACAACGTATACCAAGGATGGTCGGCTTATGCCGATACAATTTCGTACGGAATCAACCTTGCGTAATAAAGAAAAATCAATCCATATTGATTATGACCACCAGGGGGGAGTAAAGCATGAAGAGGTTATCCCAGCAGATAAGCGCGTTAAACGACCAGAAGTAAACTCTAGCCGTAAAACCATGTTTAATCCGCTTTTTGCGTCACTAGAAGTCCACCGCCATGTCCTTGAGTACCGCAAGGACCCAACCCATAACAACTTTAAAATACCGGTTTATGACGCAAGAAGACTGGCTGAATATCAATTTACGATTATTGGCAGAAAAAACATTTCGGTTAATCATCAGGATTTCCGTGTTATTCATGTCCATTTTACACGGCAACTCTTAGAAGGTTACACCAAGAAAGAATGGAAGAATGATGAAAATGAGCGTCCTGAAATTGACGTCTATTTAACCGATGACGAACAAACACTTCCCATTAAATTTCAAGGCCAACTTGGCATGGGAACGATTACCGCAACCTTGAGCAACGTATGCCATACACGTACAGAATGTGAATATAAGTAACTTTATATAAAGGCCATTGTTCAATCATTGCTTAAACAAAGCCCCTCCGTTAAACCTAAAAAGAGCAGGCCGCCCACCTCCTTATTTTCCATGATAGAGGCCAGATAGTCTATAAAAATATCTTCCTTTGGTCTCATTCACGTCCGGGAAACCGGCACAAGAGATGAGCATATTTTTGGTTGTACAGAACCTGATAAAGGATTCTTTTGACTTGCAAGCTTTTCTCTCCAGCTCTGGATCTCTTTCACCGTTTCTTCAGAAAAGTAAGCCTTTTCGAGTGACCTTACCTCTTTGTTGGTTTCCTTTGAAGATTGAAATAAACTTTTAGCATGCCTCCTTGAAACAGAACAAACGGTAAGAGGAACAGATAGGTCACGGTATTGGGTACCTTCAATAAGAGTAGGCTCTTGGGCTTTTTCAACAATAGCATCGTTCATTGATTTGATTTTATCTGGAAAAGAAGGCTTACTGTGTCTTGGAGGATTTTTATATAAGTGGGCTAAGGTCATGCAAGAATTGCTAGCGTTAATTTCAAAAACCTCTGGTGAAAATCCGCAGCATAAAGCATATTTCTGGTCTATGGTTAATTTAGTTACCCTAATCTTTGCCTGTTCAGACTCATAATTAAACCGATATCGCAAAATGGCATAACACATCAAGTCCTCTCTGGAACTGCGTTTTATGTCGTTCACATTCCGTTTACTTGATTGCACACTCTCAATCGGCAATACCGGTAATACCGATGATGAGAATGAAATTTCCCTCATGACAATCATCTTTTTCTGGTTTAGTCGGGATGGCTTACTGCGTTGCATTTCTATAGGTTCATGGGACATAACACTCTTGAAGTATAGCTCATGGAGTTGATTTGCCTCTTCGTTAAATAGTTCTATAGAATTAGATGGGAAAGCGACATTTACAACGTCCTTTGAAATTGAAATAATGTTAACCTCTGGATTGGATTCCCCTCCATGCTCAGTGGTTTCTTTAATAGCCGCACATAAGTGCTCTCTTCTTTGTACAAAATCAGGCGATCTAAAGCGAGAGCAATGTTTCATTAATAACGGCATAATGAAAACATGGCTTCTCGTTTTATCCTCAAAGGCAGCAGGTGAGAATCCCAGGCTTAATGCATAGATCTCGTCACCTGTAAAATTTCCCAGTCTTTGGAGAGCATTATCGTGATTATACCCAAATCTATAGCGTAAAATGATATAAGAAATCAGCATTTCCTTCTTATTATCGCTACAAATACATTCATTTTTTTCAAAAATATTAATATGTGGCCTGTTCTAAAATGAAGTGCAACACCTTATGATGTTTGTTGTCAAAACAGATAATCAAAAAGATGTTGCGTATGAAAAGATATAACCATTTGAAGTTATGAAGAAGAGTAAAGATATCTCAGCTGAAAACAATCTGGCCTGCTAGCAGGCCAGATTGCTTCAGCGATCGGCCGTCCAGTGTGTACCGTTTATCGGGAGCTAAAAGCGCAATGAAGCACCGCCAGGTCAATATTGGCCGGATACGGCACATCGCCTGGCAGCTGGCCGCCGTTGCCGCCAAGCGCGACTCGACAAGGATATCAAGCTCCAGGAATTTGTTATGGAACATGCAGAACCATTTCTGGACACCTGAGCAAATCGCCGGTCATCTTAAGCATGGTCAAACTCGAGCTAAATCCATTTTGTCACGAAACGATCTACCACTGGATTTATCAGGGTTCCAGACGAAAAGAGAAAATCTGGATTCCTTCCGCGGCATAAAAGCAAAGCGAGGACTAAGGAAATCTAAAGGCGCTGGTGCTTCACGTATACCAAACAGAGTCTCTTCCATCAACGGCCCAGCACGATGATAAGCGGACAACATTTGGTCACTGGGAAGGGGATTTGATGAGCTTCTGTAAGGGTTCTCAACATATTCTGGTTCTCAGGGAAAGACAGACCATGTTTACCCTCAGCAAGCAATTGCCCAGTAAAAAGGCTGATGACGTTGCAAACGCAGTCAACTTAACCTGCTAACCAAAATACCTCAAAAGCACGCAAGTCGTTGACTTTGGATAATGGGTGAATTTACCCGTCACCAGTTATGGGGTACAGCACTGGACATCAAAACCTTCTTCTGCGACCCATATGCATCATGGCAAAAGGGCGGCGTCGAGAATACCAATGGAAGACTGCGAAGAGACTTACCCAGAAAACAAACATTCACACATACAACAAGGAGGATTTCAATGAAACCATTGATAACTATAACCTAACACCACGCAAAAAACTCAATTGGATAACTCCTAATGAGGCATTCCTAAAAAAATGTCAGAGGTTTGCACTTCAAACTTGAATGTGGCTGTTGCTCTTGCTCTAATTCTATTTTCTCTTTCTTATTATTCGGAATATCAGAGTTATTTGACGAAGATTTTGACATGACTATACACAATATAATTGACAACTAAAGAACTATACACATTTTTTGTTACACTATTATTGAACTAAATAATAATTTATAAATAAACACATTATAGAACCCATTGAAACCAAAAATTTATTATAAACTACGCAAACATTATCTTTGATACGATCCCCCCCCCAAAAAAAACGTTGAACTATTTGTTTCCAAGTGACATCATCTAAAAAAGGATTATTGATGACAGCTCATTCATCACCTTCCAACATCGCTCAATGAGATTGCGATAAGAGCTCTATAAGCGAGACGATAGTGAGCTGCTACCATATGTTTCTGCTGCCCCTTGGTCACACCACATTATTGGGTAATAAGCAGGTGACTGTTTAAAATACAAGGACATAAACACACTATTAATCGCTTTATAAGTAATTAACTGCATCATTAACACATTGAGTGCTCCTTACAGGTTGTGATGCGCTCGCAAAAAAGTGGCTTATCTTCCCCCATGTTTTATCCACCGGCAACTGAATGTTGTGACCATGGTCGGATGCCTCCCTTAAATCCTGCTGTGCCGCAGGAGCAGCCTTGAGTGGGGTACCCTTTTTTCGTGTTGCTTGTAGGAAAACCGCGCCTATGCAACCATGCCGTCAACTCAGAGAGGGTGAGGTGAATGTCAGCATGTGATTTACATAATGGCACATCGCTGCAAGGCGCTTGTGAGAAATGAGTACATTCGTTATCAGGCTATTTTTATGTCTCAATTTATTTTTAGTGTCACAGTCAGAAACCTGAAGGACTACATTCATTTATATGAAGTTCTTATTGCACACCAGTGTGTTGTGGGGGGGGGAGATGCAAAAAAGGAGGCCTCTGTTTAAAAAGAGGCCTCCTTTACATGACTAAATTTCAACTAAGCAGCAGCTTCGTCTTTATTCGTATCTTCATTAGCAACTTGCTGATCCAACAATTCCTTATCACGCTTAGAAGCAGCACGGTGGACACGGTTCATAAAGAATCCAGTACCGGCAGGAATCAAACGTCCCACGATGACGTTTTCTTTCAGGCCTCTCAGATGGTCTCGTTTTCCAGCTACAGCAGCTTCTGTCAAGACACGGGTTGTTTCTTGGAATGAAGCAGCAGAAATAAACGACCTGGTCTGTAATGAAGCTTTGGTAATACCTAGCAGTACTGGAATAGCCCTGGCTGGTTTATATCCTTCATTTTCAGCTTTCAGATTCGCTTCGTTGAGCTCTTCACGATCGGCTTGTTCACCACTCAAGAAGGTGGTTTCACCTGGATCAATGATTTCGACTTTCTGCAACATCTGGGTCAGGATCACTTCGATGTGTTTATCATCGATTTTCACACCTTGCAGACGATATACTTGCTGAATCTCATTGACCATATAACGGGCAAGCGCTTCCACACCCATGACTTTCAAGATATCATGTGGTACCGGGTTACCATCCATCAACAAATCACCACGTTTCACGTAGTCACCTTCATTCACGGTAACGTGCTTACCTTTTGGAATCAAATATTCAACAGGCTCAACATTGCTGTCAGCTGGTTGAATGATAATACGACGTTTAGACTTATAGTCTTTACCAAAATGAACAACACCTTCAACTTCACTGATGATGGCGTGATCTTTAGGCTTACGTGCTTCAAACAACTCGGCTACACGTGGAAGACCTCCGGTAATATCCCTTGTTTTAGATGATTCACGCGGGATACGGGCGATAATATCTCCCGCATGGACATTAGCATGGTCTTCTACACTCAAAATCGCATTAACCGGTAGGAAGTAACGCGCTTCCAGGCTATTGGAGAGATTCAGAATATTGCCTTTTTCATCAACCAGTACAACACGAGGACGCAAATCGGCACCACGGCTTTGCTGTTTCCAGTCAATGATCATTTTGCTGGCAATACCAGTTGTTTCATCAACGGCTTCACGCAGAGTAATACCATCCACCAAATCACGATAGGCAACAATACCCGAACGCTCCGTGATAATAGGAATCGTATACGGATCCCAGTCAGCAATACGCTCGCCGATTTTAACATTGAAGTCATCATCAACATATAATTTAGCACCATATGGAATTTTGTGGATAGCACGGGTATTCCCTTTGCTGTCGGTCAAAATAACTTCCATATTACGGCTCATAACGATGTTCACGCCGGAGCTGTTAGCCACAATATTGCGGTTGGTTATACGAATCACGCCGTCGGCCGAAGCTTCAACACTCGATACCTCAGCTCCCTTCGTAGCAGCCCCACCAATGTGGAACGTACGCATGGTCAACTGTGTTCCAGGCTCTCCGATAGACTGAGCAGCAATAACACCAACGGCTTCACCCACAGCGACTTCTTCACCAGTCGCCAGGTCACGTCCGTAACATTTGGCACAAATACCGACTTTCGATTCGCAGGTTAATGCGGAGCGAACTTTCACTTCGTTAACACCGGCAGCTTCGATTTTCTCAACGGCTTCCTCAACGATCAAACCATTAGCAGGAACAATGATCTCATTGGTAATTGGGTTGAAAATATCATTAGCCGACGTACGTCCAAGAATTTTCTCAGACAGACGTACCACCAACTCACCACCTTCAATAATCGGTTGCAAAATAATGCCGCGATCGGTTCCACAATCTTCTTCACCAACGATACTGTCTTGAGCCACATCAACCAGACGACGAGTTAGATAACCTGAGTTAGCTGTTTTAAGCGCCGTATCCGCAAGACCTTTACGAGCTCCGTGGGTTGAATTAAAGTACTCAAGTACGGTTAGACCTTCTTTGAAGTTCGAAATAATCGGAGTAGGGATAATTTCGCCCGATGGTTTCGCCATCAATCCACGCATACCAGCAAGCTGTTTAATCTGCGTTGCAGAACCCCTAGCGCCCGAGTGCGCCATCATGTAAATAGAGTTAATGGCTTGTTGTCCTGTTTTGACCACCGCATTCACATCTTTCAACTGACCCGAAATATATTTCATCATGTCTTCAGCAACACGGTCCGTACATTGAGACCAAGCATCCACCACTTTGTTGTATTTCTCACCTGAAGTGATCAATCCATCGGCGTACTGGCGTTCATATTGCTGAACTTCTTGATCGGTGTGGTTGATATGATCCCATTTAGTTGGCGGAACCACCATGTCGTCTTTACCAAACGAAATACCCGAACGCGCAGCTGAACGGAAACCAAGTTCCATCAGATGATCGGCAAAAATAACCGAACGTTTTGGACCACAGTGACGATAGACCGAATCGATCAGATTCGAAATATCCTTTTTGGTTAAAATACGGTTCACAATGCTGAATGGCAAATTGACGTTAAATGGCAGTAACTCACCAATCAAAATACGACCAGGTGTTGTTTCAACCAATGTTTCAATGATTTCGCCTTGATCGTTTTTAACACTGCGACGAATCTTAATCTTGCTGTGTATCGTTACAGCTTTAGTGTCGATACCATGCTGCATTTCTGCAATATCTCTAAACACCATGCCCTCACCAGCCACACCAGGAACCTCAAGGCTAAGGTAATATAAACCAAGGACAATGTCCTGGCTCGGTACGATAATTGGCTTACCATTTGAAGGGCTTAAGATGTTATTAGAAGACATCATTAAAACACGCGCTTCAAGCTGTGCTTCGATTGACAAAGGAACGTGTACAGCCATCTGGTCACCATCGAAGTCGGCATTGAACGCCGCGCAAACAAGTGGATGCAGCTGAATTGCTTTTCCCTCAATCAATTTAGGTTCAAACGCCTGAATACCCAAACGGTGGAGAGTGGGAGCACGGTTTAAAAGAACCGGATGCTCGCGGATAACTTCTTCCAAAATATCCCATACCTCAGTACGTTCGGTTTCAACCATGCGCTTAGCTGTTTTCAGCGTATTGGACAAACCATACATTTCAAGTTTGGCATAAATAAATGGCTTGAATAATTCAAGCGCCATTTTCTTAGGCAAACCACATTGATGCAGGCGAAGTTCAGGACCAACGACGATAACCGAACGACCAGAATAGTCGACACGTTTACCCAAAAGATTCTGACGGAAACGACCCTGTTTACCTTTCAACATATCGCTCAATGATTTGAACGGGCGCTTATTGCTGTTTTTCAGAACACGACCACGACGTCCATTATCAAACAAGGCGTCAACGGCTTCCTGAAGCATCCTTTTTTCGTTACGGATAATGATATCAGGTGCATAAAGTTCTTGGAGGCGCTTCAAACGATTATTACGATTAATAACACGACGATATAACTCGTTTAAGTCCGAGGTAGCAAAACGACCACCATCTAACATCACCAGAGGACGTAAATCAGGAGGAATAACCGGTAATACTTCAAGCACCATCCACTCAGGGCGGTTGCCAGAATCAAGGAAATCTTCAACGACTTTCAAACGCTTAATAAGTTTCTTCTTTTTCGCTTCAGAAACACAATCAACCAATTCAGAACGAATGGTCTTTTTCAAACTATCCAATTCCATTTCTTTAAGTAAGGCTTGAACGGCTTCTGCACCGATCATGGCTGTAAATGCACCTTCGCCAAAATCTTCCATCGCTTTCAGATATTGATCTTCCGTAAGGATCTGGCCTCTTGAAAAAGCAGAGAGTCCAGGATCAGTGACGATATGATTTTCAAAATAAAGAACACGTTCTAAATCTTTCAAGGCAATATCAAGCAATACACCAATACGAGACGGCAGTGACTTTAAGAACCAGATATGCGCAACAGGCGCGGCCAGTTCAATATGTCCCATGCGTTCACGACGTACTTTAGACGTTGTGACTTCAACACCGCATTTTTCACAGATAATGCCACGGTACTTCATGCGTTTATATTTACCGCACAAGCACTCATAGTCTTTCACCGGTCCAAAAATACGTGAACAGAAAAGCCCATCTTTCTCGGGCTTCAAAGTACGATAATTTACCGTCTCCGGATTTTTTACTTCTCCGTATGAGATACGGCGAATTTCACTCGGGCTAGCTATGCCAATTTCGATAATATCGAATAATTGTCCACCGCCAACTTGCCCAAAAAAATCAAGGGTTCCTGATACAGCCATCGTCTTCTCCTACCCATTACTTTCGATAATACTATTCGTCGATATCTTGTTTCAATTCCACTCGTAAGCAAAGGGATCTTAATTCCTTCACCATTACGTGGAACGATTCAGGTATACCTGATTCAAAACTATGATCTCCGCGGATGATCGACTCGTAAATTTTAATACGGCCTGTTACATCATCGGATTTCACCGTTAACATCTCCTGGAGTGAATAAGCAGCACCGTACGCTTGCAGCGCCCAGCACTCCATCTCTCCAAAACGCTGACCACCAAAGTGCGACTTACCACCCAAAGGTTGTTGCGTTACAAGACTGTATGGCCCAATTGAACGTGCGTGAATCTTGTCATCAACCAAGTGATGCAGTTTCAGCATATAGATATAGCCAACGGTTACGTCACGATCAAATTTTTCACCGGTACGACCATCATGAAGGGTCACCTGTCCAGATGTGTCCAGACCAGCATCTTGCAATAAACGTACGATATCTTTTTCACGGACACCATCAAACACCGGTGTTGCAAATGGCACCCCACGGCGTAGACGTTGTGCAAAATCAAGGACCTCACTGTCTTTCATCGACTCGAGTGCTTTCTTCTCACTCGGCTCCGAGTAAATTTCAAGCAACCTAGTACGAACATCCTTAATAGTTTTACCCGTTCCCATACGATCGACAATCGCAGAAATCTGTTTACCTAAGCCGGCAGATGCCCACCCTAAGTGCGTTTCCAGGATTTGTCCCACGTTCATCCGCGAAGGTACACCCAGTGGATTAAGAACGATATCAACCGAGGTTCCATCTTCTAAATATGGCATGTCTTCAACGGGAACGATTTTAGAGATAACCCCTTTGTTTCCGTGACGACCAGCCATTTTATCACCAGGCTGAAGCTTATGTTTCAACGCAACGAATACTTTAATCACTTTCAAAGCACCCTGTGGTAAATCATCACCACTTTGGACTTTCTCAACTTTGTTAGCAAAACGACGCTCTAAACGTTGTCTGGTTGATTCAAGCTGTTGTTTTAACTGTTCAATACGAGCTGTTATAGCTTCGTCTTTTACAGCAAATTCCCACCAATCTTTCAACGCATATTGAGCTAAAATCTGTTCTGTTACTTCGGAATCTTTTTTGAAACCTTTAGGTCCGTTTGTCGCTTTTTGGCCAGTTAGAACCTTTCTCAAGTTTCCATACACATCCTCTTCGATGATCATAAGCTCATCATCACGATCTTTCGCTAAACGTTCAATTTCAGAACGCTCAAGAGCTAATGCACGCTCGTCTTTATCGATACCACGACGTGAAAACACACGGACTTCAACAACCGTTCCTGTAACACCAGGAGGTAAACGTAATGACGTATCACGCACATCCGACGCTTTTTCACCAAAAATAGCACGCAGAAGTTTTTCTTCTGGAGTCATCGGTGATTCACTCTTCGGAGTCACTTTACCAACAAGAATGTCACCAGCTTTCACTTCAGCTCCCACATGCACCACACCGACTTCATCAAGGTGACGCATATTTTCTTCACTGACATTAGGGATGTCACGGGTGATATCTTCAGGGCCTAAGCGCGTATCACGGGCAACGCATTCAAATTCTTCGATATGAATGGACGTGAATACGTCATCTTTTACAAGACGTTCCGAAATCAGAATAGAATCTTCAAAGTTATAACCATTCCATGGCATGAATGCCACTAATACGTTTCTGCCTAATGCCAATTCACCACTATCTGTGCTTGGACCATCAGCAATGATCTGCCCTTTACGAACTTTATCACCAACAGAAACAAGTGGACGTTGGTTAATGCAGGTATCTTGGTTAGAACGTTGGAACTTCAAGAGATTATAAATATCTACCCCTGTAGCACCCTCTTCTGTTCCTTCATTGGCACGGATCACGATACGTGTAGCATCAACTTGGTTAACCACACCATCACGGCGCGCCACCACAGTTACACCCGAATCACTGGCAACAACACCTTCAATACCAGTACCTACCAATGGCGAATCAGCCTTGATAAGTGGTACGGCTTGGCGTTGCATGTTCGATCCCATTAGAGCTCGGTTCGCATCATCGTTTTCAAGGAACGGAATCAATGAAGCAGCAACGGACACGATCTGTTTTGGAGAGACGTCGATAAAATCAACTTCTTCCGGTGGAATCATCACAAAGTCACCACGGCAACGACAGCTGACAAACTCATCAATCAACTTGCCATCTTTATCCGTAACCGCATTTGCTTGGGCAACCGCATATTTATCTTCTTCAATCGCAGAAAGATAAACCACTTCGCTTGTGATTTTACCACTGACTACGCGACGATATGGACTCTCAATAAATCCATATTTATTGACGCGGGCATAGGTAGCCAAGCTGTTAATCAAACCGATATTTGGCCCTCTGGCGTTTCAATTGGACAAATACGTCCATAGTGAGTCGTATGTACGTCACGGACTTCAAATCCTGCACGTTCACGCGTCAAACCACCAGGTCCAAGGGCTGATAAACGACGCTTATGGGTTACTTCCGACAAAGGATTTGTTTGATCCATAAACTGAGACAATTGCGACGATCCGAAAAACTCACGGATAACTGCCAGCAACAATTTAGCGTTAATCAAATCATGAGGCATAACAGTATCAATATCAACTGCATTCATACGCTCAAGGATAGCACGCTCCATTCTCAACAGACCAATACGGAATTGATTTTCCATCAACTCACCAACCGAACGTACACGACGGTTACCTAAGTGGTCGATATCATCAATATCACCGCTACCATCTTTTAGATGCACGAGAATCTCGATAATACGTAAAATATCTTCTTTTGTCAGCACGCGAACGCTATCTTCAACCGACAAATCAAGACGTGCGTTCATTTTAACACGACCGACATCGGAAAGATCATAACGCTCTGCGTCAAAGAACAAACTGGTAAATAAAGCTTGAGCAGCCTCAGGTGTAGGTGGCTCGCCAGGACGCATCACTTTATAAATATCAATCAACGCGTCATCACGGGTTAAATTCCTATCAACAATCAGAGTGTTTCTAATATAAGGACCCACATTGACGTAATCAATTAACAGTACGTCAAATTTACTGATGTTGGCATCTTCCAAGTGAACCAGGACAGAAGATGTAAACTCTTCGCCGGCCTTAATGATGACTTCAGACGTAGCTTCATTTACGATATCACTGGCAGAAAAACTTCCTTTAATGGAGTCCGTTGGAATAATATGTTCCTTAAGCCCTTCTTCAGCCAATTTTTTACACATACGTGGTGTAAGTTTAGTTCCTGCTGTAGCCAACACTTTTTTGGTCTTTGCATCAACCAAGTCATTTTCCAGCTTGGAACCTCTAAGGCGCTCAGGCACGAAAGGAACTTTCCAACCACCAGAAACCTTGGTATAGGACATCTTTTTATAAAAACGATCAAGAATATCTTGGGTATCAAGACCAATAGCGCGCAATAAACTGGTTAAATACAACTTACGACGACGGTCAATACGGAAGTAAATCAAATCCTTTGCATCAAATTCAATATCAAGCCATGATCCACGGTATGGGATCACCCTAACCTGATACAGGAACTTACCAGAACTATGCACTTTACCTTGGTCATGATCAAAAAATACACCAGGAGAACGATGCATCTGTGATACAACAACCCTTTCTGTACCATTAATGATAAATGTACCATTGTGAGTCATTAAAGGGATATCACCAAAATAGACATCCTGCTCTTTAATGCTTTTAATTTCTTTAGAACCTGTATCTTCATCGATAAGCCAGACGATAAGACGCAGCGTAACACGCAATGGTGCAGAAAATGTGCTACCACGTTGACGGCACTCTTCTTCATCATATTTAGGTTCGTCGAAAGAATATTTTATATATTCAAGTGTGGAAGTCCCAGAAAAATCATCTATTGGGAAAACAGAGCGCAAAACGGCCTCAAGGCCTTGATTTTTCCGCTTTTCAGGATCTGCATCCATTTGCAAGAAATCGTTATATGATATGCGTTGAACCTCAATGAGGTTAGGCATAGGTGCAATTTCTTCATTTCTACCAAGATTTTTACGAGCTAGGATGCCAGGCACAGGAATACTCCGCTATGAATTATTTAAAGCACGTTTAGGCTTTGGACAAGCCAGAATGGGCGCACATAAACATGTACGCCCACACAGATATAGCGTTTGGAAACTACTTAAGTTCGACAGTAGCTCCAGCAGCTTCTAATGCTTGCTTAATTTTTTCGGCTTCGTCTTTACCAGCAGCTTCTTTCACTGCTTTAGGGGCAGCTTCAACAAGAGCTTTCGCTTCTGTCAAACCAAGTCCTGTAATCTCACGAACCGCTTTAATTACGCCAATTTTATTTCCACCGGCAGCAGTCAAGACTACATCAAACTCAGTTTTAGCAACAGCCGCCTCATTTGCAGGAGCAGCAACAGCAGCTACGGCAACTGGAGCAGCAGCACTAACACCCCATTTATCTTCTAACAACTTTGAAAGCTCTGCAGCTTCAATAACACTTAAAGTTGACAATTCTTCAACCAAATTCTGTAAGTTTGCCATTTCAATTACCTTATACTTAATTATCTAAAGTTTAACCCTAAAATTACTCGCCCTTTTTCGCATAGGCAGAGAAAACCCTGGCCAATTGACCAGCAGGTGCCTGCAACACACCAGCAATACGTGTAGCTGGAGTATTGATAACTGCGAGCAACCTAGCCCTCAACTCATCGAGTGATGGCAATGAAGCAAGCGCTTTTACTTGAGCAGCATCATAACGATGCACTCCCAAGCCAGCACCCACCACTTGCAGCTTATCCTCATTACCCTTAGCGAACTGAGTTACTAACTTAGCCGCCGCAACAGGGTCATCAGAATAGGCAATCGCTGTCTGCCCTTGGAATAAATCACGAATATTTTCAAAACGTGATCCATTTAAGGCTATGCGAACAAGGGTGTTTTTGGTGACAACAAAACCAGCACCAAGGCTACGCGCCTGGGTACGAAGCTTCGTGACATCTTCTGCGTTGAGTGCATTAATCTTACAGACTACTACACATTCGTTACTGGAAAACACTGTTCCCAGACTCTCAACGACTTGTGATTTTTTTAAACGATCTACCACAACTCAACTCCTACTAACTATGCAGCTTGTAATTCATTAACATCGAACTCTATAGATGGTCCCATCGTAGAACCAATATAGATACGGCGAATATAAGCACCTTTAATCCCTGAAGGTCGAGCTTGCTGTATAGCATTCACAAGCGCTTCCAGATTCTCTTTAATCTGAGCAGAAGAAAAACTTGCCTTACCAATACCAGCATGGACGATTCCCGCCTTTTCATTACGGAATTCCACCTGACCTTTTTTAGCTTTATCAACCGCTTTAGCAACATCTTCCGTTACGGTACCTAATTTAGGATTTGGCATCAAACCTTTAGGTCCGAGGACTTTACCAGCATTTGCCTTACCCAATTTGGCCATAATCTGTGGAGTAGCAATGCATAGATCCACATTAACTTCACCATCACGGATTTTAGCAATCAACTCATCAACGCCGATATCTTCACTTACGAAGTCAGCTCCAGCCTTTTTTGCTTGCTCAGCTTGTGCGCCTTCAGCAAAAACAGCCAATTTAATGGTTTTTCCTGTACCATGCGGTAAATCACACATGCCACGGATATTGTCTTTTTTGATATCGATGTTTAACACGATTGCAACATCGATCGTTTGATCAAATTTGGTTGATTTTCCAGCTTCAACAACCGATTTAATCGCGTCGTTAATAGGAGAGATTCCGGTAGGAACCTGATCACGAAATTTGCGAATACGTTTTCCTGCTTTTGTCATATGACTAACCTTCAACTACCTTAATACCCATTGAACGAGCCGAACCTTCAACCATTCTGGCTGCTGCTTCGATACTTGCGGCATTCAAGTCCACCATTTTCAACTCAGCAATTTCTTTACACTGCGTTTTCGTAATGGTACCAACTGATTTTTTGCCAGGATCACCTGAACCTTTAGCCAATTTAGTAACTTTCTTGATGTACCAAGAAACAGGAGGCTTCCTGTATTCAATGGTAAATTCCTTTTTTGCGTTAACACGGATGATAACAGGAACAATGGTACCAGCTTCTTCACCAGATGTGTCAGCGTTGAATTGCTTACAAAAAGCCATAATGTTAACGCCAGCCTGTCCAAGCGCGGGGCCTACAGGAGGTGAAGGATTTGCTTTACCAGCCACAATCTGAAGTTTAATCGTTTTTAACTTTGCCATATCTCTAACTCACTTAACTCACTTTTTGCAAGATCAATCTTTTTAATCTAATTTTTCGACTTGGTCAAACTCTAATTCAACTGGAGTAGCCCTTCCAAAGATAGAAACAGCTACTTTCACGCGATTTTTCTCAGAATCGACTTCTTCAACCACACCAATAAACGACTCAAAAGGACCATCGGTAACTTTGACACTTTCGCCCACATCAAACGCACGTGTATGACGCGGATTAGCAATCCCTTCCTCTACTTGACGCAGAATAGACTGGACCTGAGAATCCGGAACTGGATAAGGCTTGCCTTTTCCACCCAGGAAACCCGTAACTTTTGGCACGTTTTTAACAAAGTGCCAAGTTGTATCATTAAGGACCATCTTTACCAGAATATAACCTGGCAAAAACTTACGCTTAGTGTTCTGTTTTTTTCCGCGTTTAACCTCAACCACTTCCTCTGTTGGGACGATGACGTCGCAAATAAGGTCAGAGAGATTTTCCTGCGCGGCCTTCTCACGAATTGCCTGAGCCACCTTACTCTCAAAACCAGAATAAGCGTGGACAATATACCACTTAGCTTCTTCCATGTTACCACTCATTCTCTTCACAATCCTAAAAAGGCCTGAACAGCCTTAACAATTACAAAATCAACCAACATAAAAAATGCTCCAGCAATAAAAACGATAACCAATACCATCACAGCACTGGTCACAGTTTCCTTCCTGGTTGGCCAGGTTATTTTAGACACTTCTTGCCGAACCTGCCGAATAAAAGCAAAAGGAGACGTCTTAATCTTTGTATCACTCATGTTCTTATCCATAAATTGGCAGGAGCGAGGGGACTCGAACCCATAACCCCCGGTTTTGGAGACCGGTACTCTACCATTGAGCTACGCTCCTAGCACCTTCACCATGACTTAGAAATTAGTCCTGGATATCGTGAACGACACCAGCACCAACAGTACGACCACCTTCACGGATAGCGAAGCGCAAGCCTTCTTCCATCGCGATAGGGTGAATCAATTCAATTTCAACAGTCACGTTATCTCCAGGCATTACCATCTCTTTACCTTCAGGCAGTTTAACTGACCCGGTAACGTCGGTAGTACGGAAATAGAATTGCGGACGATAATCATTGAAGAATGGAGTATGGCGACCGCCTTCTTCTTTCTTCAATACGTATACTTCCGCTTTAAACTTACGGTGAGGTTTGATCGTTCCTGGTTTAGCCAGAACTTGACCACGCTCAACATCTTCACGTTTGGTTCCACGCAACAAGATACCCACGTTATCACCAGCTTCACCTTGGTCAAGCAGCTTACGGAACATCTCAACACCTGTACAGGTGGTTTTTTGCGTATCTTTAATACCAACGATCTCGATCTCTTCACCCACTTTCACAACACCAGTCTCGATACGACCCGTTACTACGGTTCCACGACCGGAGATAGAGAACACATCTTCAATTGGCATCAAGAATGGTTTGTCCAATGGACGTTGTGGCATTGGGATATAGCTATCAACAGCATCCATCAATTTTCTCACTGCATCAGCGCCAATCTCAGGGTTTTTACCTTCAAGTGCACTCAATGCAGAACCACGGATAATAGGAATATCATCTCCAGGGAAATCGTACTTGCTAAGCAATTCACGAACTTCCATTTCAACCAGGTCTAACAACTCAGCGTCATCAACCTGATCAACTTTATTTAAGAATACCACAATCGCAGGTACACCCACCTGACGTGCAAGCAAAATGTGCTCACGCGTCTGTGGCATTGGACCATCGGTTGCGCTCACAACCAGGATTGCTCCATCCATTTGCGCAGCACCGGTAATCATGTTTTTCACATAGTCTGCGTGTCCTGGGCAATCAACGTGTGCATAGTGGCGATTCGCTGTTTCATACTCAACGTGTGAAGCGTTAATCGTAATACCACGCTCTTTTTCTTCTGGGGCTTTATCGATTTGATCGAATTGAATTTTAGTACCCAATACGTTTGCAATAGCAGCTGTCAATGTTGTCTTACCATGGTCAACGTGACCAATAGTTCCAACGTTACAGTGCGGTTTATTACGTACAAATTTTTCCTTAGCCATAAGTCATCCTCCTAAATTTAAGCTGCGTTTGCCTTAATTTGATCCTCAACCTGTTGAGGAACCTGCGCATAATGTGCAAATTCCATCGAGTATTGCGCACGTCCCTGGCTGAGTGAACGTAAATTATTCACATAACCAAACATCGACGCAAGCGGTACAAAACCTTTGATAACTTGAGCGTTACCACGTTGTTCCATACCATTTACTTGTCCACGGCGACTATTCAAGTCACCGATTACATCACCCATGTAGTCATCAGGGGTAATGATTTCTATCTTCATAATTGGCTCAAGCAATTTAGGCTTCGCTTTGTGAATATATTCACGGAATGCCTGTTTTGCAGCAATCTCGAACGCAAGCACGCTTGAATCGACATCGTGGTAACCACCATCAACAAGCGTTGCTTTGAAATCAATCATCGGATAGCCGGCAATAATGCCAGATTCTCTGACCATTTCAAGTCCTTTTTCAACTCCAGGAATATATTCTTTAGGAACACTTCCTCCAACAACCTTACTTTCGAACACAAAACCAGAACCAGGCTCAAGCGGTTCAAACACAAGTTCAATCTTAGCGAACTGTCCAGCTCCACCTGATTGTTTCTTGTGGGTGTAGTTAACATCGCATTTCTGGGTAATGGTCTCACGGTAAGCAACCTGAGGTGCACCGATATTAGCCTCTACTTTAAATTCACGCTTCATCCGGTCGATGATAATCTCCAGGTGCAACTCACCCATTCCTTTCAGAACGGTTTGGCCTGTTTCTTCATCGGTCGTAATACGAAGAGAAGGATCTTCTGAGGCAAGTTTAGAAAGAGCCATGCCCATTTTCTCCTGGTCAGCCGTGGTTTTAGGCTCCACAGCAACTTCGATAACCGGATCAGGGAAGATCATGCGCTCTAAAATAATCTCATTATCAGGATCAGTCAGTGTATCACCAGTAGTGGTATTTTTCAAACCAGCCAAGGCAACGATATCACCTGTACGTGCTTCTTTAATATCTTCACGGTTGTTCGCATGCATTAACAACATACGTCCAATACGTTCTTTGTTTTCTTTGATTGAATTGATAACAGTCGTACCTGCGGTCAGGATACCCGAATAGACACGGACGAATGTCAATGTTCCAACAAATGGGTCTGTCATTACTTTGAACGCCAAACCAGAGAATGGTTCAGAATCAGACACTTTACGTACCAAAGGATTACCTTTATGATCTTGTCCTTCCGTAGGAGGAATATCTAAAGGTGAAGGCAAATAATCAACTACCGCATCAAGCAACGGTTGAACACCTTTATTTTTGAAAGCTGAACCACAAAGAACAGGAACAAACAAGCCACCAATTGTGCCCTTACGGATACATTTTTTGATCTGTTCAACAGTCAAGGTTGTACCAGAAAGATAGGCCTCAAGCATTTCATCATCTGCTTCAACTGCCGTTTCAATCATTTGTGCATGATAGAGTTCAGCCTGATCTTTAAGATCATCAGGAATGTCACGATATTCAAACTCAGCACCCAGCGACTCGTCTTTCCAGACAATTGCTTTCATGGTAACCAGATCAACCACACCAACGAATGTATCTTCAATACCAATTGGCAATTGCGTTACAACATATTTAGCACCGAGACGATCTTTGATCATGTCGACACAACGGAAGAAGTCAGCACCTGTACGGTCAAGTTTATTAACGAAGCACATACGTGGTACATCGTATTTATCAGCCTGACGCCATACGGTTTCAGATTGAGGCTCAACTCCAGCTACTCCGTCAAATACGGCAACCGCTCCATCAAGTACACGCAACGAACGCTCTACTTCAATCGTGAAGTCAACGTGTCCAGGAGTATCAATAATGTTAATACGGTGTTTATTCCAGAAGCAAGTGGTAGCAGCAGAGGTAATGGTAATACCACGCTCACGCTCTTGTTCCATCCAGTCCATTTCGGTAGCGCCTTCGTGCACCTCACCAATTTTGTGCGACTTACCGGTGTAATAAAGAACACGCTCGGTGGTGGTTGTTTTACCGGCATCGATGTGTGCCATGATACCAATATTACGGTAAAGCTCAAGTGGGGTTGTACGTGACATAATGCTACCTTATACTCTTTATATTACCAACGGAAATGCGAGAATGCTTTATTTGCTGCAGCCATTTTCTCTTTGGTCTCTTTTTCTTTTAATGCACCACCGCGGCCATTTAAAATTTCCATTATCTCAGCAGCAAGTCTTTCTTCCATGGTTTTTTCATGGCGCTTACGAGCAGCCTGAATAATCCATCGGATGGACAGAGCCAAACCACGAACGCGGCGAACCTCTACAGGAACCTGATAAGTAGCACCACCAACACGGCGAGAACGAACTTCAACGCTTGGGATTGCTGTTTCAATAACTTCTAAGAACACTTCAAGCGGATCGCGTTTGGTGTTTTTATGGACAATGTCCAAAGCACCATAAACAATCGCTTCAGCAGCCGATTTTTTACCGCGCTCCATCAGGCAATTGATGAACTTTGCTAAAATTTCATTACCGAATTTAGCATCTGGATTAATTTGTCTCTGGGTTGCGGCTCTTCTGCGTGGCATGTTATATCCTCTTTAATCTCAACAATCTATTTAGGTCTCTTAGTACCGTATTTAGAACGGCTTTTCTTACGATCCTTAACACCTTGCGTATCCAAGGCACCACGCACAACGTGATAACGCACACCCGGCAAGTCTTTTACACGTCCACCGCGAATCAATGCGACAGAGTGTTCTTGCAGATTGTGTCCTTCGCCTGGAATATAAGCAATGACCTCAAAACCATTGGTCAAGCGCATACGTGTTACTTTACGAAGAGCTGAGTTAGGTTTTTTCGGGGTTGTTGTATACACACGTACACATACACCACGTTTTTGAGGATTGCCCTGCATGGCAGGAACTTTATTGACTTTACGCTTTGGAGTACGGCCTTTGCGCACCAGCTGATTTATTGTAGGCATCGTTTGTTGTCCGTTAAAAATTAACAATATAGACCTAAGGGTGTGAGATACTACCTGTCATAAATTTATTCGTCAAGTAGAAATTGATCAAATCAGAAATTAAGTCCTTATCCCTCCTGTTGTCTGGCCATTATCCGCCCATATTCGCTTCTTGCTAATTGACAGGTTGATCTTTTTTGCCAGGACAAGTAGGATCTCTTTTTATTAAAAACGCTATATGGAATTCGTATGCTTGACCATTCTTACTCTCCTGCACGCAGCCTCCCATGGCATCATCCTTTAACGTTGATCTGCACCTGGTTCTGCTCTGGAAAGATGAAACCTGCTCCGGGTACTTGGGGTAGTTTTTTTACCCTCCCCATCCCTATTCTGCTAGGTGCTTCATTTGGTGCCGTGCCACTTACCTTTATTTTATTATGCCTGATTACCCTAGGCCTTCTGGCCATTGGCTCCATTGCGACCCACTATTATATGAAAGCAACAAGAACCCATGACGCCTCTGAAATTGTCATTGACGAGGTGGTGGGGATGCTCGCTGTTATGATCATGACCTTTAAACCATTGGCCGTCTGCTATATGGAATCCCCGTACTACGGCGCCCTTATGCTTTTAGCTGTTTTTGCTGCATTCAGGGTATTTGATATTCTCAAGCCCTTCCCAATCCGCTGGTGTGACCAGCGCATCCATGGTGCTTTTGGTGTTATGTTCGATGATATAGTGGCCGCCGTCTTTGCCTCCATTACCCTTCATATTCTTTTTATATTCTTAGCCTATGCTCTCATTCACAACCACCCCGTTACCCCATAACTCTCTTTATGTTCCCTCTATTCATAGCGATTGATAATGATTGATAACGATTTATAAAGTTCGATATGGCATTCCCTGACTATCTACTGACTCAAGCCGCACAACTTTTAGCGATATGCCGTCAGAAATCTCTGATGCTTGCCCTGGCAGAATCCTGTAGCGGAGGTCTCATCGCCGCCCTTTTAACCGAGATTCCTGGAAGCTCTGACGTCATTGACCGTGGGTTTGTCACGTATTCTAACCGAGCTAAAATGGAGATGTTAGGGGTTCCGCCCCTTTTACTAGAAACATATGGTGCCGTGAGCCGTGAAGCGGCCATCGCCATGGCCGAAGGTGGCCTTAACCACTCTCAAGCCCACTATTGTATCGCTGTCACTGGCATCGCTGGCCCCACCGGTGATACGCCCCATAAACCAATTGGCACTGTGCATCTGGCTATAGCATCGCGACAGATGCCAACCATTCATCAAGCCTGTCTATTTCAAGGTGATCGAAGCCTTGTTAGATTGGCGACCGTTGAGAAAGCTATTGGTATGATCGCGGAATTAGTCCATTAGAAACAATTTGCCCGCTTACCCGCTTTTGCGGTATGAAAGCTTATTTTTTTAAGCAGCTTTATACCCACACGCGTTCAAAAAGACCTGCATATATTCTGGAGGTGGGGCTTCGGTTAGAATAGGTTCTTTTTTCTCATACAAAGGTACTTTGACTGCCCGAGCATGCAACTGCATGGGGGGCCCTTTGCGCGTGAGGTTCATCTCTTTATTACCATAAACAGGATCACCGATAATGGGACAGCCCAAAGAAGCTAAATGCACCCTGATCTGGTGTGTCCGACCTGTTTTAGGATACAGTGCCAGCCAACTAATGCCATCAGCACTCCCCAACACTTCGTAATCCGTTACGGCATGTTGCCCTTCTTCATGGATTTCCATCCACCAGCTGCGGGTGTCGCTGGTTTTTTTACGGAGTGGTTTGTCAATCGTGCCTTTGGGTTCAGCGGGTATGCCTTCAACCACCGCCCAATAGGTTTTAGTGATTTGGCCCTGCATAAATAAATTACCCAATTTTCTCAGCGCTTGACGATGCCTGCCTAAAATCAGGCAACCGCTGGTATCGCGGTCTAATCGATGGGCTAACCCAGGTGGATTGGGAAGGCCAAATTGCAAATCAGGAAAATAATCTTCCATGTTAGGTCCGCCTTTTGGACCCGCATGGACTGGAATTCCGGCTGGTTTGTTAAGAATCAGCATAAGGCCGTCTCGGTAGAGCAAAAGTTCGTGTGTATTTTTAGTCTTCATATGATCTCGCGATTGCGAACCCCCAAGGATTTATGCCACTTCGTTTGGTTTAGTATACTTCAAAAAGCCTTAAATGACTTGAACAATTTTAAATTCCTTTAAAACCACACTTGCCTCTGCATCTCAAAGTAGCTACACTAAATCAATAACGCTATCTAGAAATGACATCGGGAATCATGGACAGGGAAACTTTAGAACGTATTTATACGCCAATTCGACATGCAGGGCACCGCCTCAAAACATGGGCGCTTATGGCTGCCTGGGGAGCATGCTGGGTTTGGTTTAATATCATAGAAAAAACAGTAATCTCTGTATGGAACGTCTCGGTATTGTTCTATCTACGTATTATTAAACCGACGATCGCCACCTCGCTGATGCTGAGCCGTTATCTATGGAAAAACATCATCCTGGTCATGCTAAATTTTGCCGCCCGCTATCTACTGAAATTATGGCGCCACCCACGGTTTCAACGCGTGTTCAGGATAGCCACATGGATAGCTGTTCTTTTTGGTACCTGGTTCATTCTTTCAGGACACAAAACCCCAGTTATGCTTCTGGCCGGTTTTGTCACCAGCCTCTTAGCTACCCGTGTGCTTTACCGACTCAACCAAACGTTTGATCAACCGCTTGACCATGGCTTATCGTATAAAATCTTTGCCTATAGCCGGTGGTTGCTGAAATCCATTATTCTCTCTGCCTGGGACGTCACCTGGCGGGTCTGGCAGATTAAACCTAGTATTTGTCCGCAAATGGAATGGGTTCCCGCTAATCAAAAAACCCACCTAGGGCTTGCCATTTTTGGTAATTCAATCACTCTAACGCCAGGAACCGTAACGATTGCTGTACAACCTGGAAGGTTGCTGGTTCACAGCTTAACCAAAGAAGGTATGGATGATCTTGTCGAAGGCACCATGAACCGCAAAATTGAAATGATGGGGGGCTAATATGATAGAACTCGTCATTTTAGGTGTTGTCCTGGTAAGCATGTTATGTACAATCATTCGCAGCATTGCTGGCCCTACCAGTTTTGACCGTATATTGGCATGCAATAGCTTTGGAACGCATACGGTTATCATGATTGGGTTGGTTGGCGTTGTGACCCATCATGATTTTTACCTTGATATTGCCCTGGTCTACGCACTTATAAACTTTATCGCCACCATTGCCTTCCTTCGTTATTATAAATATGGAACGTTCAATGAACTTCCTCTTGACGCGCTTCAGCCCACACACCTAGACAACGAGGAAATTGCATGAGTATCATGATTATTTCCGGATATATTCTTTTGATTGCTGGTGCATTACTGATGCTCACAGGCAGTGTTGGACTATTGCGAATGCCTGATTTTTATACACGGCTACATCCGGTTGGAGTCAGTGATTCCCTCGGCGCACCTTTAATGATTTTGGGCACCGCCTGCTTCGTAGGAACCACTGCAGCTACGATCAAACTGGTTATGCTTGCTCTCTTTATGTTTATCACCGGCCCCACCGCCTGCCATGCTTTGGCAAAAGCAGCTCATGCCTCTGGCTTAGTTCCGTGGGGATTAAAACAAGATAAGCCTGAAACAGAATCATCACCCGATCAATCACCTCACGAAATCGCAAAGGAGGACCCGGCACATGCTCCTCACTCCTGAATGGATATTAAATATCACGTTTTTATTATTCTTGGTCATCATCGCACTAGCCGCTATTAGTGCCAAAAATCTTATCACCAGTGCCGTGATGCTGATTTTCTTCAGTTTGATTATGGCGATGGAATATCTGGTACTTGCCGCGCCAGATGTTGCCATGACCGAAGCGGCTATCGGCGCGGGCATCAGCACCATTCTTATTTTAACCGCCTTTGTGTTCACAGGGACAAGCATCAAACCTCCTAAACCCTCATGGTGGCTTATCACCGGTGCAGCCTTGGCTGTTATTTTCACCGGCAGCACGTTGATTTACGCCAGTTTAGGCCTTCCCCATTTTGGCGATGTATCTGCTCCAGCACATGCGTATTTGCGCCTTGATTACATTAAAGGAACCATCCATGCCATCGGCATTCCCAATAGTGTGACTGCCATTTTAGCCAGCTACCGTGCTTACGACACACTAGGTGAAACCGTTGTCGTGGTGGGAGCCGGTTTAAGCGTCTATTTATTATTAGGTCGTCCGGCAATCAAAACCACGCCAACAAAAGACAGGAGTGATTCTGTATGACCCACCATATTATCCTTCGTGTCATCTCGATACTCCTGTTTCCCTTCTTGCTGACATTTGCCATTGAGATCCAAATGAATGGTGAGTCAACACCAGGCGGTGGTTTTCAAGCCGGTGCTATTTTGGCTACAGCCGTTATTTTGCTTGCACAAATATTTGGATTAAAAAAAGCTAAGCAATGGCTTCCACTTGATATGATTAAAGCATTTACCTGTATCGGGATACTCATTTATGCCGGCACAGGATTTGCCGGCATAGCCATGAAAAGTGCTTTTCTGGATTACCATCTCTTTTCGTCAACATCGACACAATCTGGTCAACAATTGGGGATTTTTCTGGTTGAATTAGGTGTGGGGCTTTCTGTCTTCTCCGTTATTGTCTTATTTTATTATCTCTTTGCAGGAAGAAAAGCATGAATCTCACTCTAGACCTTATTATCAGCCATGCCCATTACTGGGTCAGCATCCTGCTTATGATGATTGGCTTTTTTGCGGTTATCACGCAAACCAATCTGGTCAAAAAAATGGTTGGGCTGATTATTTTTCAAACTTCTGTGCTCTTACTTTATATATCCCTTGGTAAAATAAACGGCGCTCAAGCTCCTATCATTACCGATGAACACATACTCTATACCAATCCATTGCCCCATGTACTCATGCTAACAGCCATTGTCGTAGGGGTTTCCGTACTGGCTGTAGGGCTGGCTATTATCGTTCGCATTAAAGAAAGCTATGGCACGATTGAAGAACATGACATTGTTGAACAGATGGATGAATAGTACCTATGCCTGATTATTTCATCATCCTCATTGTTCTTTTACCCTTATGTGCAGCCCCCCTGTGCGTACTGCTTAGTCATCGCCGTCTGGCCTGGGGTGCGGCAACCTTAACCTGCTGGGCTAGTTTTGCCATCGCGGTGACACTTCTCCATCATGTGCTGGTGAGTGGACCTGTTACATATATGTTTGGAGGCTGGCCGGTTCCGATGGGTATTGGCTATAAAATTGACCTCTTTAACGCAATGATGTTAGTGCTGGTGACGTTTATAGCCTCCGTCATTCTTCCTTATGCTGCCCAAAGCATTACCATAGAAATTCAAAAGGAAAAACAATCCGTATTTTATGCGGTTGTCATGCTCTACCTTACGGGCATCAATGGCATTCTTGCAACCAATGATGCCTTTAATTTATACGTATTCCTTGAAATTGCCTCTCTTGCCACCTATGCCCTAATCGCCATGGGTAAATCAAGGCGCAGTTTAATGTCGAGTTTTGAATATCTGGTACTTGGAACAATTGGAGCCACCTTTTATTTGATTGGCATTGGCTTGCTTTATGCCATGACCGGCACACTCAATATTGATGATTTAGCCGTGCGTATTAAATCGGCGCATGACATTCAACCACTTCAGGCTGCTTTTGCGTTTATCACCCTTGGCCTTGCCATGAAAATGGCGCTTTTCCCACTCCATCAGTGGCTGACTAATGCCTATACCTATGCACCAGCGTGCATATCGGCATTACTGGCATCTACTTCCACCAAAATCAGCCTCTACGTATTGATCCGTATCACTTTTTCCCTGTTTGGGTTTGATTTCGCCTTTAACGATATTCCGTTCTCTGCCATTACCGGTTGCCTAGGAATTCTGGCCATGCTAGCTGGCTCGTTGCTGGCCATTTATCAAACAGATGTCAAGCGGATGCTCGCATTTTCAAGTGTCGCCCAGGTGGGCTATATCATCCTTGGCTTTAGCTTTGCTACCGAAACAGGGTTAACCGCCAGCATTACCCATATGATCAATGACAGCCTTGCTAAAGGCTGTTTGTTCCTGGTAGCCGGCGCTTTGCTTTGGCAAAAAGCGGATACCTCTTTGTATCATTTAAACGGCTCAGCTAAGCAAATGCCTTTATGTATGGCTGCAATGGTTATTGCCTGTGCCAGTATTGTCGGGATTCCTTTTACCGGCGGGTTTGTGTCTAAATGGTATTTTCTATTTGCTGCTATTCGTCAGGACATGTGGCTATCGGTTGTTGCGATCTTGGGTTCGACCATCATGGCCAGCATTTATTGTTGGAAACTGGTTGAAGCCGCGTATGTGAAAGATACACTGCATCCCATCAGCGCAGCAAAACCTCTGCCTTTAAGTATGGTGCTATCCATTTGGATGTTTACCGGTGCCGTTATTTATGTCGGGATTGATACCAGCTTTAGTGTCTATCTTGCCGAAAAGGTTGCCATTCATTTTATTCAGGGGGCAACATGGTAACACTTTTTTCTTTGTTATCACTGGCTATCGTGTTACCGATTATCTGCGCATTGCTGATCATGTTCTGTGGTCGCTATGCCAATATACGCGACACACTGATGGTCGTTGGCAGTTTTAGCCTAGTGATCGTGGTGTATTTACTGATAACACATTATCTGGATGGTTATACTCCTCTTATCACCTGGTTTAATATCATTCCTCACGTGGATGTCACCTTTGCCCTTGATCCATTAGGATTGCTCTTTGCTTTACTGGTATCGGTATTATGGCTGATGACGTCGGTTTACGGCATTGGTTACATGCGTGCCAATGACAAACCCGGACAAACCCGCTTTTTTGCGTATATAGCATTGACTATTGCTAGTACCATGGGGGTCGCATTAGCCAGCAACCTCTTTACGTTATTTATCTGTTATGAATGCATTACGCTGCTTACGTACCCGCTTGTTACCTACGGTAAAAAAGAAGCCGATTTAAAAGCCGGTCGTCTCTATTTGGCCATGCTGTTATTTCCATCCATGGTCTTTTTATTGCCATCGATGTTGATCATCTGGTTCCATGTCGGTCGTCTTGATTTCATTCAGGGTGGCATTATCGGCGACCATATCGATCCACAACTAACCATTTTTCTCGTATTAATGACGATGTATGGTGCCTCAAAAGCCGCGTTAATGCCACTGCATCGATGGTTGCCCGCAGCCATGGTGGCACCGATTCCTGTCAGCGCCTTGCTCCATGCTGTTGCGGTAGTCAATGCAGGGGTGTTCACGATTTTAAAATTGGTGATCTATATCTTTGGATACCAGCATCTCCAAACACTTTCCCATACGTATCAAGAGCTGGAGGTCTTAACGTGGATTGCCATTATCACGCTGATTGCTGCATCGATCATTGCGCTGCGCAAAGACGATTTCAAACAAATGCTCGCATACTCAACCATCAGCCATTTGGCCTATGTGGTTCTGGCAGCCAGTCTGTTTACTCCCAAAGCCATACTAGCAGGCATACTTCATATGGTCGGGCACGCGCTGGCTAAAATAACCATGTTCTTTGCCGCCGGTAATATTGCCACGACCCATAACAAAACAAAAATCAGCGAACTTACCGGTATTGGCCTACAAATGCCACTCACCATGGCCTGCTTTACGATTGCCGCATTTTCACTGGTAGGAATGCCACTAACCTTTGGCATGTATGCTAAATGGTATTTCTTTCAAGGTGCTTTTGAAAATGCCAATACCACGGTTATGATCGTATTGTTTATCAGCACAATGCTGAATATCGCTTATTTTTTTCCGATTATCTATAGGGCCTTTTTCAAAAAACCGGTGAATCAAAGTTTTGTACCCGGCATCAACGAATCGCCTTATCCAATGATGCTCGCCTTGACCCTGACAGCATGTCTTATCATTCTACTTTTTATATGGCCTGATCGCATCATGCAGCTTGCTCATTTGGCATTATCACCTGGAGGCACTCCATGAATCACTGGTTTCGACAATTTGGTTTATCACCCACGGGTATACGCTGGTTAGCTATCCTGTTGATTATGATCACAGCCGGAGCATGGCTCATCCCCCATGATCGTTTTCGGGTCAGTACCCTCACACTATGGCCTGGATTAATCGGCATAAGTGTGTGCTCACTGGTTGGAGTCTTTGCTCGTCTATGGCAACGCTGTGTGAAACGTCACGAAACTTATTATCGGGATCGCTGATATGTTCTTCTTGCTTCATCCATGCCTTTATTTTTTCGTTGGTGCATTGCTCCTTTGGTATACGCCCCGCGCCTTGCGCATGCCACTTATCCTCATTATTCCTGGCCTTTCGATGGTGTCTATTTTGGCATTGGCTACCATCGGCACCCCATCACTTCAGTGGCAATGGGCCTTGTTTGGCATGGCCATTAAACCCATTATCGTTCAACATTATTCTACCGTTTTTGCACTTGGATTTAGCTGTGTTGCCCTGTTGGGAGGATTATTTCTAGCCAGACAAGCTTCGCCTAAGGAAATCAGCCTTGGATATGCCTACACCGCAGGTGCATTAGCCATTGCCTATGCTGGCGATTTTATAACATTGTTTATCAGTTTTGAATGGATGGCCATGTTGGCGACCATCTTGATTATGACGGCACAATATCCCCATTCGCTTCAAGCCGCTGGACGCTATCTCATGATGCACCTCTTGGGTGGAATTGTGTTATTTGCCGGTATCGCCGGTCATGTTTTCCTCACACACGATCTATCGATTATTTCCTTGGATATACCATTATCATCGTTTAGCTCCCTCTTCTTCAATATGAAACTTCTCTACCCCGTTTTAATCGCCCTCGGATTGCTGCTCCATTGCGCAGCGTTCCCCTTGCATGGCTGGCTTACCGATGCCTACCCAGAAAGCTCACCTGGAGGCTTTGTGTTTTTAACGGCCATGACCACTAAAGCCGCTATTTTTGCGCTTATACTTATTTTGCCCGGCGTAGAATTACTGGTCTATATCGGTTTAATCACCGCCGTGTGGGCCATGTATTATGCCATCATCGAAAATGATATCAGGCGGATGTTGAGTTATAGTCTGGTTAGCCAAATCGGCTTGATGCTTATTACCATTGGGGTAGGAACGTCCTTTACACTCCAGGCAACGGCTATGCTTGCCATTGAAAATCTAATAGCAGAAGCCTTGCTTGCCATGGTGGCCGGAACCATTATTATCGTGACGAATAAACATAAATTAAGTGATTTAGGTGGACTATATCGAACCATGCCCGCACTCGCCTTTGTATCGACTGTGGGTTCTTTGACCTTAAGTGCCCTACCGGGTACAATCGGTTTTGTGGCAAAACATCTAAGCTTGCAGTCTCTTGCTCCCTATGACCAGTCCTGGCTTAGCTTTGCTGTTTTAACCCTGGGTTCGGCAAGCATTTTACAGGTAGGCTTTCGTTTTACCTGGATGATTTTTTTCAACCGTGATGCCGGATTTCGTAAACAAAGCACCCCTTTTTCTTTATTACTCCCTTCGTTTATCGCAGCGTTTATCTGCTTAATACTGGGTGTTGTACCTCAGTTCCTTTTCTCACTGCTGCCTGGTCATCTCACCTTTGATGGTTATGTGCATGGTGAATGGTATAATCAATGCCAGCTCATCCTCTATTCCATCATCGGTTTTTTTGTGGTTTACCCATTGCTGGTTCCTGTTAAAGGCATAAGCCTCGATATTGACTGGCTATACCGCATAGTGCTTAGACATATACTTCTCTTAGGAGAATATGGATGGATGTCTCTTATGCGTGAAGGTAAAAAAATAACCATACCACTCCTGCTTGGAATCAAGCACATGGTATTTAAGATTGGGCATAAACAAAGTATACTTGCCAGAAATTGGCCTATTGGTGTCAGCGTCTTATCGTTAACAATTATGCTGGGTGTTTATTTACTGACCTATTATCGATGACGCCACGCTTTTAATAAATTCCGTTAATGCACATACACGAACACGTCCAGCGAGTGGATAAGCTTCACCGTGAGGAATAATGATGGTGGCCGTTTCAAGTCCAAGATCTTCTAAAGCAATACTCAATGATTTTGTCATTTTCGGCGACGATGTATATTTAAATTCAAAACCATGATGCACACCATCTTTCAAGATTAAACGATCAAGCTTGGCGTGATTATGAGTTGCCCAAAAATAGCAATCATCCTTTATGTTGGGTTAATTATCCATGAAATTTGTATACCACGGAAGGCCAATTTCATAGAAAAACACCTATTCCACACACCCCGTAATCTTCAACCCTTTTAAGCAGCATGATCCGTAGGCACGTATTGCTTAACAAACCAGAGTTTTTGATGGAGAAAAGGTGACTGGCGGCAGGCCAAGGTAAAGCACTCCTAAGTCTCCTGGCTTCTTTATTTCAGCTCTTCCTCAACCCGGGTAAACCTGGCCATCAACTGATAGACCACTGGAATCACAAACAAGGTAAATAATGTTCCAACCGACATCCCGCCGATAATCACCCAGCCAATTTGCTGGCGGCTTTCTGCACCAGCACCGTGCGAAATAACCAAAGGTAACGCGCCTAACACCATGGCACCGGTGGTCATTAAAATAGGACGTAATCGCAATTTTGCGGAATGTAAAATGGCATGATACGCATCCAATCCCTGATGCCGATGCTGGTTGGCAAACTCAACGATAAGGATACCGTGTTTGGTAATCAAACCAATCAGTGTCACTAACCCCACTTTACTGTAAACGTTCAATGTACCACCCGCAAAATACAGAACCATCAACGCCCCTGCGATCGAAAGCGGAACGGTCAACAGAATGATAAACGGGCTGACCCAGCTTTCAAATTGAGCCGCCAGCACCAAAAAGATAAACATCAGCGCCAATAAAAAGACGGTCAGGATACTGGAGCTGGTTTGTTTAAACTCACGCGATTGGCCGTCATAATCAATCAACATGGTGGATGGGATAATTTCACGAGCCTTGTCTTCCAGGTAGGTAAGTGCATCACCTACTGTATAGCCAGGAGCAAGACTTGCCGTCACTTCCGCCGAACGTAATTGATTAAAATGATCTAACTGACGCGGAGCCACAGCTTCATCGATGGTCAGCACGTTGGATAATTTGATCATTTCGCCGCTTTTACTGCGAATATAGATATCAGCCAGATCCTGAGGGCGCTCGCGTTTCTGATCACTGGTTTGCACAATCACTTTATATTCTTTGCCGCCATCTTTATAGCGGGTCACCTGCCTGCCTCCCAGCATGGTTTCGAGTGTCCGTCCCAATTCATCAATATCCACACCAACACTGGCTACTTTATCACGGTCAACCAGGATGGATAATTGGGGTTTATTCAGTTTCAAGTTACTATCGACATTGGTCAAGCCCGGATTTTTAGAAGCCGCCTCTAAAATCTTACTGATATAACCATCCAGTTCTTCATAGGTGCCATTGGTCAACAATTCCATTTGCACCGGCTTACTGCGAATACTGGCACCAAGCGACGGAGGGTTGGTTGGGAATCCCATTATTCCCGTCAGTGCTCCAACTATTTTGGGGGTAAATTCCTTGGTTAATTCCTGCTGGGTTTTATGGCGTTCTTCCCATGGCTTTAACCGTGCAAACGCAATTCCTTGAGACACCGTAGGGCTTCCGGCGACCACAAAATATGTATCTACTTCCGGTGTTGCTTTAAAAATAGGTTCAAGATTCGTCATCCAATCGGTCATATAATCAATCGTTGCCCCTTCGGGAGCTGTGGTCACAGTAACGATATTGCCGCGATCTTCAACAGGAGCCAATTCGGATTTCAATAATGTACCAAACACCACCCCCGATCCCGCCACTGCCACGCCAATCATTAAGATAAACGCATGGTGATGAAGCGCCCAAGTCAGTAGTTTTTCATAACCATTCGTCAAGCGTTTCAACGATTCTTCCACCAGCGTATAGGCTTTGCCATGACGGGTTTCGTATTTTAATAACCTCGAGCACATCATCGGTGTTAAGGTAAGCGCAATAAAGCCAGAAATAATAACCGAACCGGCAAGGGTAAGTGCAAATTCAATAAACAGACGTCCAGTTTTTCCCTCCGTAAATGCAATGGGAGCATACACGGCCGCCAACGTTATCGTCATAGCAATGACGGCAAAGGCAATTTCACGGCTCCCTTTATAAGCTGCTTGCATTGCTGGCATACCTTCTTCCATATGGCGATAGATATTTTCCAACATCACGATGGCATCATCCACCACTAAACCAATTGCCAGGACCATCGCCAGTAATGTGAGGGTATTGATGGTATAGCCAAGCATAAACATAACGACAAACACACCAATTAACGAAATGGGAATAGTCACCATCGGAATTAAGGTGGAACGGACATTACGCAAAAATAAGAAAATCACACAGAGCACTAACACAATCGCCTCGATAATGGTGTGATACACAGCCTTGATAGAACGATCGATAAAAATAGAGGTATCATAGGCTATGGCTAAGCGCATCCCCTGTGGCAATGATGCCTGGATTTTGGGAATTAAATTCCGGATACCCTGTGATACTTCAAGCGGGTTAGCCGTTGCCTGTTTAATAATTCCTAATGCTACTGCATTATGGCCATTAAACCGAACGACTTTTCGTTCATCTTCGGGGGCGACTTCGGCCTTACCGACCTGCCCGATCCGAACGAATGAATCACCATTTTGCTTAATAATAATCGCTTCAAATTGTTTAGGTGTTTGCAAATCGGTTTCCGATAAAACCGTAAATTCACGCTTACTGCTTTCTATCCTGCCAGCAGGAATTTCAATATTTTGTTTTCGCAGTGCATTTTCAACATCGGCAGGCGTTAATTGGAATGCCGCTAGCTGCTGAGGATCCAACCATATCCGCATCGATTTTTTCCGCTCTCCCACAATTGTGGCACTTGCCACACCTGTGACATTTTGTACGCGGTCTTTGACATAGCGGTCGGCAAAATCAGAGATTGCCATTTGCGAATGTCGGTCACTGAAAAACGCCAGATATAAAATTGGCTGCGCATCCGCTTCCACTTTAGAAATGACCGGCTCATCAATTTCATCAGGCAACATTTTCCGCACGCGCGCCACTCGGTCACGTACATCGGCTGCTGCGGCATCAGGCTCTATCACCAGTTTAAAACGAACCGTAATCTGGCTTTGTTCCGAACGGCTAATAGAAGACATGACTTCAATGCCATCAATCCCCGCCAGGGATTCTTCCAGCGGCTTGGTAACCTGACTTTCAATAATTGCAGCACTAGCTCCCAGATAATGTGTTTCTACGGTCACAACCGGTTCATCAATTTTAGGATATTCACGTACCGATAAACGCTGGAATGAAACCACCCCGATCAAAATAAGGAATAAATTGATAACCGTGGCAAAAACCGGACGTTTAATACAGGTATCAGAAATAATCATGGCTTATTCTCATCTGGATGACTGTTTTGGTCAGTAGCCTGATTGGCGGCTTTGGTGGCTCCGGCTGATTTATCAAGTACCTTTACTGGCACCCCATCACGCAGGCGGATAACCCCCTCAATAATGACCTCATCGCCCACATGCAATCCATCAACCACTTCTACTGCCCCCTTTTCCCGCTGGCCAGGTGTTATTTTGGTCAACACCGCTTTACCTTCTTTCACCACAAAAACAAACTGTTGGGTTCCTTTCGGATAAATGGCTTCTTCTGGTACCATCAAAATACCAGTGCGTTCCCCTAACCTCACATTAATCCTGGCAAACATCCCCGAACGTAAGAATCCTTCAGGGTTTGTAGCTGTGGCCTTGGCATGAAAATTACGCGTATCAGGGTTGATCCTCGAATCAACCGCATAAATAGTACCTTGCGCTGGTTTTCCAGGAAAAGCGTCGGTTTCGATCGTCACGTCAAGACCCGATTTGATATCACCAAAATTCTTTTCAGGAACCATAAAATCCACTTTTACAGGATCGATTTTATCAACCGTGGTCAACAGCCTGCCCACTTCTATATAATCACCCACGCTGAAATTCCTTAAACCGGCAATGCCATCAAATGGCGCACGGATTTTGGTCTTATCATAACGCACCCGCGCCGAATCGGCAGCAGCCAATGCTTCCTGGTACCCTGATTTCGATTGATCCAACTCCTGCTTAGAAATATAATTTTTCTTCTGCAGTTCTTCAGAGCGGCCAAATTGTGTTTTCATATTGGCAAGCACCGCATTGGCTTTGGCAAGATCTGCTTTGGCAATGCTATCATCCAGCTCCACCAACACATCCCCTTTTTTAACCAATTGCCCCTCTTGAAGAGGGATGGCTTTGACCTGGCCGGCATATTCTGCTTTTAAATCAGCCGATTCCGCCGCTTCTAAAGTACCCACAGCCGAGAGGGCCGCATGAAGGGATACAGGTGCCATTGTAATGGTTATCACGGAGGCCGCCGGAGCAGCATCCTTCCCCTTCGTTGCTGCTAAGGGTTGAGCTTTTTCTGACAAGACCGATTCTGGCGCACGGGAAGATTTACCGCCCATGCGATACCAAACACCAACACCGATAGCCATCATAATTAGGAGTGTAACGAGAATCTTTAGATAGGGGTTGGCTTTACTCATTCTGCTTCTCCACCTTCATACTATAATTTAATAGGTTGATCTTAATATGGCGTAAAACATGCATAGCATTTTTTAATTCTTCATCACCTACTTTATCAAGCATCATAGCGCGCGCCTCTTCTGCCTCAACTTCTAATGCTTTGATCAATGGATGGTTTTTATCTTTTAAATAGACACGCTTGATACGCCGGTCCAGCCTATCAGGCTTACGTTCTACTAACCCCTGCATGTGCAAATTATCAAGATGCCTCACCAGGGTCGATTGCTCGATCTCAACCCGTTCAGCAAGTTCAATCTGGCTTAAACCATCCTGACGGCAAATCTGCATGAGCACAATCCACTGCGATGTAGAAATGCCTAGCTCCTTAATGCGGGTATCAAAGGCTCGTTTCATTAACCTTGAAACATCCCCCATCAAAAAACCAATGCTTTTCTCATGATCATAAACGGGCATAGGTGCACTCTCTATAATTATTAGCATGCTAATCATTAGCTATGTAATGATTATAAACCTTAAAGATCACGAAAAGCAAGAGATCACATGCGATAAAAAGAAGGAATGGCACGTCATGGCAATTCCTTTTTTAACTCTACTGCTTGGCGCGAGTAGAGCTTAAGAACCCTGACCGTTAGTAGATCTGATTTGTTCAATAACTCCGTACAGACCTCTATAAGCTTCTGGCAATAACCGCCAGTAGGGGTGGCCGAAGGCCGGGGCGGTGTGAAGGCAATGCATCCAAAACAGAGGTTTCGTAGGACATTCACAAAAAAAACAATTAGCTTGCTAATCATTAGCTCCACAATTACCATATTCTCTAACACCCCATAAAGTCTCTGTGCATCCAAACAAACGGTATTGAGTGACGAATGGATGGATTTGTTGAAAGGCCTGGTCTAATAATGTTTGTGAATCATGTTAGGAAACTCCATTTTCTTATAGTCGCACTGAGCTTGATAGGCTTCGCCTCCACCCCGCTTACAGCAAGGGCAAATGATTCGTTTGATCCACTTCGCACCCACACAGCAGGCAATGCCACTCCACTACCAACCCAATGCCCGCAAACCATCGACCCGGCAAAATCCTATACCCTCAATGACATCATTGCTTTAGCCCTTTGCCACAATCCCAAAACCCAACATAGCTGGGAAAGATTTCTGGCTAGCCAGGCGCGCCTTGGCAGTGCACGAGGCGCTTACCTGCCAACGATTGAGGGCGAACTTAATTATGGCAATAACCGTGGCAGCGCCACCGGATCCACGACCAGTACCAAACCAAAGGAAACACTCACAGATGCCTTGACCCTCGATTACCTGCTGTTTGATTTTGGCCAGCGCGAAGCCAGCGTTCAACGCACTAAGCAAACATTACTGGCCGCCAATTACACCCATAATACCACCTTGCAATCGGTCATTTTTGATACGTTGAAATCCTATTATGATTTTTACGGTGCTACCGCAGAACTCGACGCCGCAAAGGAATCGGAAGAATCATCCAAGGTAAGTTTTGATGCAGCATCTTTCCGCGAACAAATCGGTGCCGCACCCATGGTTGAAAAATTAAAAGCAGAAACCGCTTATTCTCAAGCCAAGCTGACCCGTATCCAAGCCGAAAATACCCTGGCTAAATCCAAGGGGGCATTGCTGACCAATATCGGTTTTGATTCGAATCAAACCATTCAGCTGGCCGACCCTGCAATGAACGAACCCACTCCCGAAACCAGCAAACACTCTATCGATGAAATGATCACCCATGCTAAAACGGCACATCCTTCATTACTTGCCGCCCAAGCCAACGTTGATAAAAGTAAATCCGATTTAGCCCTGGCACGTCGAGGCTTGCTTCCCAGTATTTCCTTAAACAGCAGTATTGGCGAAAGCCATGGATTATCCAACGCTACTTTTGACCATTCCACCTCCACCATCGGCATACAGATGAGTATTCCCTTGTTTAGCGGCTTTTCTAAAATCTATGATATCAACGCCGCCCGCCATGATTTGGCCGCAGCCAAAGCACAGCAACAACAAACCGCACAAAGCATTTCCCAGGATATCTGGAATGCCTACCAGGACCTCGATACCATCAACCAGAACCTAGTCACCACCTCCGATTTACTCACAAGCGCCACCGAAGCCGAAAAAGTAGCCCTCGCCCGCTATAAATCAGGTGCTGGCAGTTTGATCGATTTGCTCGATGCCCAGGCACAACTTGCCAGTGCACGCCAGCAACGGGTGGCTTCTACCTATAATTGGTATGTGTCGAAGGCTAATCTGCTCAGAGCTATGGGATCGCTGGATTCGTTTAAGCAACGTGATTAAGCGTTTTTATTTTTGTTGTATGGATTTTGGGGCATCATCCTCGTTTTTTAGATGAGTGGTGAGCCGTAGGCGAGCGCTCATCTAAAAATCGGGGATCCAGCGCAATTACCCATTCCAAAACATAGCTCTGGTCACGCAATTCCCCTTACCTTTGAACAGTATCGTTTAATTCTCACGTCCTAACACCATTTCCAACCGACAGGCAATACCGTCATTGGGCGTGTTATATTTACCACCGCTGACACAAGTCCCTGAAGCGCTTGAGCCTTCAAACCCATAAATAATACCAGAGGTTTTGGTGGGATCGCCATCATCATAACGTTCATCGAGATATTTTGCATCCGATGGACTCAGCACGGCTATGCGGTCCTCGGTATCGACACGGTCGATGGTTCCGCTGTTATCAGTATCACTATAGATAGCAATGCCGATACGAAACACATTATTGACCGAGGTAACATAATAGCCACTTTGGGGATACGGTGCTTTCATCACACCAATTCCCGGTTTATTGGTTGCACCATCATAAGAGCCTTTGATTAAGCCAGCCAGCTGCAAATGCTGCCAAAATAATACATGCTCGGTACCATCAATCGATCCATTCCCGTTACCGTTATTCGTATTGGTTGCGCCAAATTTCTCAGTGGCATTCCATAAATCACCAGGTAAGCCACCATAGGTTTTTTCAAATTCATGAACGGCTGTATTCACCGCTCCCATATCATCGACAATCGATTTAAGCGTAGCATTTTTTTTAAGTACGTAACCTACGCTGATGCCAAATATTAGCAAGCCGGCAATCACAAGAACTACCGACATTTCAACCAGGGTAAACCCTTTTTTACGAAAACCAGCGCCACGCATAACCACTCCTCCCTAAGAAGTGTATCCCCTTATTATAGCCTAGTAAGCGTTTAAAAAGTATGAATTATAGGCTACTGGCACAGCTTCATATGCTCTTCATATGCTCTTCATATGCTCACGCTTTAAAAACCGGCTTTGACCTGAAAGCCTTTGTCCAGTATAGTGGGAAGCACTCATGAAGAAGGACGTCGTATGTTTAAAAATCTTGGCAATCACATTAACCGCGCAATGGATCGCCTTACCGGTCGCGGACTCTTGACCGAAAAAGATGTGGATGAAGCCTTAAGGGATATCCGTATTGCCTTACTGGAAGCGGATGTGTCGCTTGCGGTTGCTAAGGATTTTGTAGCGCGTGTGCGCGAAAAAGCCATTGGTGCCGATGTGGTTAAAAGCATACGCCCAGGACAAATGGTGGTTAAAATTGTCCATGATGAACTCGTTTTAATGCTAGGCAGTGAACAATCTGACATTAATTTAACCACGGTTCCACCTGCTGTTATTTTAATGGTTGGCCTGCAAGGCTCCGGTAAAACAACCTCTACCGCTAAACTGGCCGATTATCTCACCAAAAAACTTGGACGCAAAGCAATGATGAGTTCGGTCGATATTTACCGCCCAGCCGCTCAGCATCAATTGGAAGTACTCGGCAAGCAAATCAATGTGGAAACCGTTCCTATTATAGAGGGCCAAAAACCCTTAGCCATTGCCGAGCGTTCGCTCAAATTAGCCCAGGCACAACATGCCGATGTATTATTAGTTGACACAGCCGGACGCCTCCATGTGGATGAAGCATTGATGGATGAACTCGTGCAACTGCAAGGGCTGCTAAAACCAGTAGAAATTTTACTGGTAGTCGATGCACTCACCGGACAGGATGCTGTCAATATCGCCAAATCTTTTACCGAACGATTGCCCCTTACCGGTGTAATCCTCACGCGTATAGACGGCGATAGCCGAGGGGGCGCTGCTCTTTCTATGCGTGCCGTCACCGGTTGCCCGGTTAAGTTTGTTGGGGTAGGCGAAAAAATCAACGAATTCGAACCATTCTACCCTGACCGTATCGCTTCACGTATATTAGACATGGGAGATATCGTTTCCCTCGTTGAAAAGGCGGCTACCGCCATCGACCAGGACGAAGCCGAAAAACTGGCCAAACGCATGCAAAAGGGAAAATTCGACCTCAATGACCTGGCTGCTCAATTGCGTAACCTTAAAAAAATGGGCGGATTGGGTGGCCTGATGGGCATGTTGCCTGGTATGGGCAGAATTCAGCAGCAAATGCAGGATGCCAATATCAATGACAGCGTCATTACCAAACAGGAAGCCATCCTTTCGTCCATGACCGATCAAGAAAGGCAAAATCCTGATTTGATCAATGCCTCCCGTAAACGCCGTATTGCCAAAGGTTCTGGCACGACCGTCCAGGAAATCAACCAGCTGTTGAAACGCTTTAAAGATATGCAGACCATGATGAAGCGTTTCAGCAAAATGGACAAAAAGGCCATGATGCGCGCAGGCCTGGCAAATCTTATGCCAAAGTAGATAACCCTTGACAAATCCCAGGATATTGTCGATTATTTGAGGCTTCATATTGAAACAAGGATGAGTCATGTCAAAAAGCAAAAATAATCCAGCCGCACGCGAAGGTGTAAAAGTCAAAACCTATAATGGCACTGCTGTGATACCTGTTAAATATTATGGCCGTAAAGAAGTACATCGCCGTCCAAAATAAAGAGACAGGTAAACTGATCCTGGATCCAAAAACCAAAGAAGCATTGGGGTGGAGCTCTATCTAGTTTCTGGAGCTTTATCTAGTTTCTATTGTTTTTTAATTCTTTATATTTTTCCTGATGAAAAGGGGCAATCATGTCGTCGTTAAAACTAGTGATTGGCAATAAAAATTATTCATCCTGGTCTTTGCGGGCGTGGCTGGCTGCTAAACATGCTGAGGTTCCTTTTGAAGAGAATCTTATCCCCTTATTCCAAGCCGATTCCAAAGCCAAACTTATACAGCATTCAGCCTCAGGTCGCGCTCCTGTATTGGTTCATAATGGATTCGTGATATGGGACTCCCTTGCCATTAGCGAATATTTGGCTGAACTCTTCCCTGAGCGGCATTTTTGGCCAAGAGACTCATTTGCACGCGCTTGGGCGCGTTCGATTGTAGCGGAGATGCATTCAGGATTTATCCCCCTGCGCAAAGCGTTCCGTATGGATTTAAAACGGGTTAGCCAACCTGTCGATGCTCCTGAAGAAGCATTGAAGGATGTAGCACGTATTCAAGACATCTGGGAACAAAGCCGTCAACAATACGGCCAATCAGGCCCTTTTCTCATGGGCGAATATTCATTAGCCGATATGTTCTATGCCCCTGTCGTGACTCGTTTTGTCAGCTACGGCATTTCCTTAAGCCCCATCTGCCTGGCTTATATCGATACCATGATTGCTCATCCCCACATGCAGGAATGGCACCAAGAAGCAGTCAAAGAGCCGTGGGTGATTACCTGGTAATCACTGGCACAGCCTGCCCTTCCCATGTTATGCTACATCCCTGAATAATGCGGCCCGCCTCCACCTTCAGGTGTGGTCCAACGAATATTCTGGCATGGGTCTTTGATATCACAGGTTTTGCAATGTACACAGTTCTGTGCGTTGATTTTTAGCGCCGGCTGTCCTGATTCTTCCGTGATTTCATAGACACCTGCCGGGCAATAACGGCTCTCGGGTGAAGCATATTTTTTATAGTTGGTGGCCATAGCCAGGTCGGGATTTTTTAATGTAAGGTGAGCCGGTTGATTTTCCGCGTGATTGGTACTCGACAAAAACACCGACGACATAAGATCAAACGTCACCACCCCATCCGGCGCTGGGTAGGCAATAGGCGCACAGTGGCTGGCTGATTTCAACTGGGTATGATCGGCATGGTTCTTAAAGGTCCAGGGTGCTTTTCCTCGAAAAACATACGTATCAATAGCCGCATGGAGTAACCCAAACCACAAGCCAAAGCGGAAACCAGGGCGGATATTGCGGCATTGCTTAAGCTCTTCGGCAATCCATGATGACGCAAAGGCCGTGCTATAATTTTCTAGGTCCCCTTGTGGGTTCGACACGAATTGGGCATTCACCGCTTCTGCTGCTAACATTCCCGACTTCATCGCCGTATGGCTGCCTTTTATCTTAGGCACATTCACAAAACCAGCGGAACAACCAATGATCGCCCCTCCTGGAAAATGAAGCTGCGGAATAGATTGCCATCCCCCTTCATTCAACGCGCGTGCACCGTAAGAAATCCGCTTTCCTCCCTCTAAATAGCGACAGATCGCCGGGTGTGATTTATAACGCTGGAATTCCTGGTAAGGATTTAAATAGGGATGTTGATAATCAAGCCCAATCACAAAGCCTAGTGCAATTTTATGCTCGTCCAGATGATAAAGAAATGATCCGCCATACGTAGATGCATTGAGAGGCCAACCAACCGTATGCACTATTTTTCCCGGTGAATGGATCGCAGGATCAACCTGCCAGATTTCTTTAATACCAATCGCATAGGTTTGTGGATCACGGTCCTTGCGTAAATTAAATTTCTGAATAATGCGCTCTGATATGGAGCCTCTGCACCCTTCTGCCAGTAAGGTATAGGCCGCTTTGATGATAACACCTGGCTGGAATAATTCTGTTTGCTCGCCGTTTTTACCGATTCCCATATCACCGGTGATGATGCCATTAACCCGTCCCTGATCATCATAGTGAATATCAGCCGCAGGAAAACCCGGATAGATTTCAACTCCTAAAGCTGTTGCCTGCTCACCTAGCCACTGGCACAATCTTCCAAGGCTGATAATATAGTTGCCTTCATTGTGCATTTGTGGCGGCGTTGGCAATTTCCATGCCCGCCTTTTACTCAACAGCAAAAAATGATCCTGTCTAGCCGGAGTAATCAGCGGAGCACCTTTCTCCTTCCAATCGGGAATTAATTCATCCAGCGCCTTAGTTTCAAACACAGCACCCGATAGAATATGAGAACCAATTTCAGAACCTTTTTCTACCACGCACACACGAATATCAGACGATAATTGTTTAAGACGAATAGAAGCCGATAAACCCGCAGGGCCACCGCCAACAATCACGACATCATATTCCAAGGTTTGACGTTCTATTTCCACAGGGCCCTCCATGATCGCTCCTGGTTTGATATTAGTGCGTTTTCGTATATATTTCATTTAAAAAAACAGCACGGCCCTCTCCTTCCTCTCCCCTGCTCATCAGAGAAGAGATGGCGAGCGCACTTCTTCGCCTTACACGTATAGACAGGACCCATCATGCTAACCCTTTTTTCCCCAGCAAAAATCAATCTGTTCCTCCACATCACCGGCAGGTTAGCCAATGGTTATCATACCCTTGAAACCATGGCAGGTTTTTGCTCGATTGGCGATTCACTCCATTTTAAAGATGCTCCTATTTTCAGCGTTCATATCCAGGGACCATGCGCGAAAGAATTATTAAATACGCCACATGACGATCTCTCCATTACCAAAGCAGCAACACTGCTGGCTAATCTCACTAAACACCCACTCGCTGCTACTGTATCACTGGATAAACAACTCCCGGTCGCCTCCGGCATTGGCGGTGGCTCAACCAATGCTGCAACCACTTTCTTGGGCCTAAACCAGGTATGGGGTACCGATATCCCTTTAAAAGAAATGGAAAAATTGGGGCTAACCATCGGTGCCGATGTACCCATGTGCATTTATCAAAAACCGGTGCTGGTAAAAGGAATGGGTGATATTATTGAGCCTTTAGGTGATGTACCGCCTCTTTATATCATTCTAGCAAATCCAACATTTCCCGTTCCCACCCCGCTTATTTATAACGCATTCAAAGATCAAAATTATCCCTTCAGTTCTCCACTGAGCGATGCCATTCCCACCCAAGCAGACGAATTACTTACATGGCTGAGCTTGCAGCGTAATGACCTCCAGGCAACAGCCTGCCATCTTTATCCCGAAATCGACTCTGTTATTTCTGCCCTGTCACAACTCCCAGGATGTCGCATCAGCCGCATGTCAGGAAGCGGAGCCACGTGTTTTGGATTATTTGCAGATGAACGGCAGGCGCACCAAGGCGCCGCCGATCTTAAACTTAATTATCCCAAATGGTGGGTAAAATCCGGAGTCGTTACTTCTTCGCCCGGGCCTGCTTAATCAAATCAACCATGGTAGCATGATCGATAGCACCAGGAATCAATTTGCCGTTGATGACAAATGCTGGAGTACCATGCACGCCTAACTGCCTACCGAATTCTAAATTCCGATTAAGGGCTTCGACAATGGCAGGTTCCTGCATTTTGGCTTTAAGCGCAGCAGGATCAACACCAACCTCTTTCGCAATATACTCAAATAGTTCCTGCGTTCTTGGTGCATTATTCTCCATGAGTTTTTGATGGAATTCGGTATATTTTGTAGGAGCCAAAGCAAACACGGCCAATGAAGCTTTTGATGCTTCTAGTGAAGGCTGACCCAAAATCGGGAAATCTTTGAAAATGATTTTAACGTTTTTATCTTCACTTAAAACCTGAAACTTATCATGAAGCACCCGCTTACAATAACAGCATGAATAATCAAAGAAATCAACAATCGTCACATCCCCCTGAGGGTTACCAGCAACGGGAGATTTACCATCGTCTTTGAGATCCACATTTTTAATTTCAGTACCATGTTGAGCCTCAGCGCGTTTTGTCGCTACATAATGATCCACCGAATCAACAATCCGTTTGGGTTCTTCATCGATAACCTGCTGGGCAATCGCACGCACCTGGGCAACCGATGTCACCGCTCCCGTTCCGGCCATTTGTCCTTGATATTGCAGACCAAAATGAGTTGCCGCTGAAACCACAGCTGCAATCACGCCCGATAGAATATATATTTTAGGATCTACGCTCATAGTCACCTCCCTTAAGGTACAGTAATAATTAGTCTAATTTAGATGATACGAAATTTTTCCCTGCTAAAGCAAGTCTTATTTCTTGGCTTTTTTGCTGCGTTCTTTAAGCACGTCTTTCATATCAGCAAGCCTCAGGCGCAAAGGCGACCCATCGGCAAGATTTTTATCGGCCAGCACTAAATATTTTTGTGCCTGTTCTGTTTTATTCTTCAGCATCGCCTCTTCGGCAAAACTCATATACGATTGCCCTAGCATCCCCCGCCTGCCATAAGCAATGCCCTGTTGATACCAGGCCAGGCTGTTTTCCGGTTCTTCTAATAGTACTTTTTCTAGAAGTGGGCCCGCAGCAATCAAATAGGAAATTTTTTCAGGATTGCGGTCTTGCGCAGCAATAAGCGCCATTGCCCATTCTAGTTTCATCAAAGGGTGTGATACTAACGTATTCGCCTTTTCATAAAATGGCAGTGCCTCTTCAACTCTGCCATTTTCCAATAATATTTGCCCCTTCAACTCTGGATAAAAAGGATTCTTAGGATCTAACTTCATTAACTTATCAATTTCACCCATCGATTTTTCAAAATAAGGTTTCTTAAAATAAGCAATAGCCCTTGCATAAAGCGCTTTTGGTGATTGGTCTGCAAGCGGATATTCGCGCAACGTCTGTTGTGCCGGCTGTACATAGGCTTTTAATTTGGCAATAGCCATCGCATAACGCCGGCGAAAATCTTCGGGCATCGGCTTCCACTGCTTCTGGTTCATATCCATGTAATGTTGAATATGCGACACCCGCTCACGAGACAAAGGGTGCGTCTGCAAATAGGGATCTAATTGCCCAAATTGCTGCGTGGCATCTTTGCTTAAATAATTAAGCACAAAAAATAATCCACGTGGTGAGATATTAAGCTGCGATAAATAGGTAAGCGCACTTTGATCCGCTGCATCTTCATGCGAACGTGAATATTTTAATACGTGACGCTGCAACATATGCTGTCCACCCATCACGATGGCCTGCCCTGCTGCAGGTGCACCAGCCGCAATAGCCGCAATACCTAGCAAATAGGTAAGAGCCGATTCGACAGAAAGCCCCTGCAGATCCGAATCGGTTTTATTGATATGGCCTCCGGCAATGTGGCCTATTTCGTGCGCCATAACACCACTTAGTACTTCAGGGTCATCTTTAAGGACCAATAAACCTGTATGAATAAAAATATTCATGCCACCTGCGACATAAGCGTTCACCTGCTTGTCATTTACCAAAAATATTTTGACTTCCTGGGGACCGATTCCTGCCACTAATAAAATAGGATCGATGATTTCACGCACCATCATTTCTTCTTCTACATCGCGGATAATCGCCAGGGCAAACGCAGCATGGGCCTGCATCATCAGCATGCAGGTCATAACAAAGGTTACACATCGAAAAAGCTTTTTGCCGCAGGGTTTCATAAAGCACTGGCCTCAAACTGGTCTATTGGGTAGACTAGCCGTATCTGTTTAGGAACGCAATACGCCATGCACAATCAACTTTTTGTTTTTGATATTGAAACCATCCCCGATACGGCCCTTGCCCACGCCCTTACCGGGTGTGAATCAGATGACATCACGCTTCAACGCCAGGCTCTGGAACAATACCATCTTGAGATTACCCAAGGTAAAAATTCATTTCTGCGCCAACCCTTCCACCGAGTTGTGGCGATTAGTTTTCTAAAAGCCGAAATCCAACGCGAAGGCAATCAAGAACATTATGTATTACAGGAACTGCGAACAGGTGGAAATCTCGATTCCAGCGAAAAACAACTGGTAGAGGGTTTCTATCATCATTTAGGTAAAATGAAAGCACGGCTAGTCAGTTTTAATGGCCGTACGTTTGATTTGCCTGTCCTTAAATTCCGAGCCATGCACCACGGCATCAGCGCCCCCTGGGTGTATCAAAGCGGTGATAAATGGAACAGTTACACCCAACGTTACAGCCTCGACTGGCATTGCGATTTGATGGATGGCTTGTCTGATTTTGGCGCCTCAAGTGCTATTAAAATGAATGAAGCCTGCGTACTGCTTGGCCTTCCTGGAAAACTGGGAACCGATGGTGGCGATGTCATGAAACTGTTTGACCAGGGTAAACTTCAGGAGATCCGTAACTATTGCGAGACGGATGTCATGAATACCTATTTATTGTATCTGCATTTTATGTATCACCGAGGCACTTTGTCCCCTTCATCACTCGAGCAATGCTTAAACGATGCAGTGCATTATTTGCAAGAAGAAGGTCAGCAACGCCCCCATTTAAAAGAATTCCTGGAGGCATGGCGATAATGAAACGTAGTGAGCGAGTCAAAAGCAGCAGGCAGGACCGTGATATATCTCCTGAAAATCAATAGGTTAATCAGGCAGAATGTTAGGACTTCTCCCGTATTGTTTTGTTCTTATCTGTTCCCTGCTGATTTAGTCTTGAGGTGTAAGAACGAGCATGCCCCGTTTCTGTTCTCTCGGTTATTTTCTCTTTTACTGCCCTCAATTTGTCTAGTATCCTTTCAAGATCCCTAAAGGTTGGTTCAAGGCGGATGTGATTTTTGCGGGCATAGTCGCAGCGTTCTTCATACACTTTAATCCCGACTTTAATGAGATCCAAGGAATAGCCTTTTTCGATTAAAATAGACTTCATTTCATTGCGGGAATACGATGGAGCATGAACGGTTTTAAAGCGGCGCTCACCGGCATCACTCATCGTATATCGTCCAGCCATAGTCACAGGATTCTGCGTTCCGATAACCAAAAACCCAGCTTTAGTGGCTTTTTTACCTTCTGGTGTCTTACCACCAAGCAGTGCGTTTAATAAGGGTTCCATCAAAGGCGAGCTGTTGATTTCATCCATGAGCACAACGGCTCCTTCATCAAATGCTTTCCTTAAGAGTGCCGTTTTTTGGGTAGCCTGCATGCCCAGGGGAATTTTATAATAAATTCTATCACCAGGGGTGTCCTTCGCATCCAGGGACCTATTTTTATAACCGCGTGCTTCCAGGATCGATTCTACCAATAAACTTTTACCATCACCTGGTTTTCCTTCCAGGATAATTCCACTCTGTCCAGGATAAGCGCGCAAACTCTTTTTGTTGATGCATTTAGGATCGCGGCGCAATCCTTGAATAGTCAATACATCATGAATATGCTCAGCTACAGGTTGACGTTTGGCTGTCATCTTATAATGAGAGAGAGGGCATGTGGTAAAATCAAATGGCCGGTCTTTTTTAAACCCTTGGTCAAATGCCTCTTTATGGGCAGCTGGTACGAGCGCTCTGGCCACTTCGTAAGCGTAATAATGCGCCAATTTCTTCGGGTCTAATTGAGGGTTTTCGTTATGTTTTGCTAACACCAGCAAAGCCATTTGCTGGACTTCGCGGGATGAAATTAAGACTCTGTCTTGCGAATAACGACAAACTTGCTGATAGGCATTTAAGAAAATGGTAGCGATCGTTAGGCTCTCGCTTTCAAGGGCTGTTTTAGCCAATAATGTTTTCAGCTGGGTCTCATAGATATGCTCCATTATCATCGGTTCAAACAAGATGGCATTTCCATGACGTCTAAAGAGCGCGGGTAATGTTCTGCCTCCTTCATATGATAGAGGATTACAAGCAAAGACCACTTTATGCTCAGGAGTTAAGCGATGATATTCTCCATTGATGAAGATGGACGGTGGATCATTGAATAAACCTTCAAATTGAGACCAATGACTATTCATAGCATTGGCTTCATCGATAAACAGGACTTTATCACCGTCGCTTTTGTCATTAATCCATTTATTGAGTTCAGACAGGCCCTGATGTAACGAGACGGATTGTGACAAATATTTCTGGACGAAGGTTGTTTTACCAACACCCGTAAGCCCCGTAAGCACGACAAAAGGCGAATGCTTTAGCCCCTGCTTAACCTGTTTCATACGGTCTTCGACAAAGGCATCTGAACGTTCTTTGCTTTTAGAGAGATCAAATGGAGGCATAGAGACTCCCCCAGGAAGGGAATTCATTCCTATCCAAGCATCAGTGCTTGCCTCAGCAGGCTTATCAGAATGAATGCTCATATAACGCTGGCGGGCTTTTAATTGACTTAACGATTCGTTTTGCAATTGCTCATCCATTAATTGAGGCGAGGCTCCAGCTTGAATTCCGTCTTCTTCTAGAATGTTTCTTTTATGTTCGGGGGAGATGAACCATTGTTCCCATTTTATAACATTAAAATGTTGTGGGTTATCTGGAACGAGATGTAAGTTGCCTGATGGTGGTGCATTATCCTGGAGACGTTTGATCAATAAGGGCATTAATGCATCGGATAGCTCAGCTGAAAATGCTCCTTTTAAAATGACGGTTTCATGATTTGATAATGCTTCCAGTAGGACACTTTTCGTCTCATTAAAAATAAACTGATTTGTATCCTCAACATAGCGACCCACGAGTTTTTTCAAAACATCGCCTGCACCACATTCCGACACATCAATGATCTTGGGTGTTTGGTTCTTGCTGCGGGCTTCAGCGGCAATGATGGCCACCACCGAATCCACATCATTGCTGGTATATACTTTTGTATGATTGACCGAATTTTCATGGAAAACCAGGGTATGTACTTTTACTGACTCGATACCGGCATCTTTGCAATGAGTCAGAAATTTTGCCCACTGATGATCATTGACGCCTCTGGTATAATAAATCCGCAGATCCTTCTGTTTTTCAGCCTGCTGCTTTATGATACCAGGTTTCATCGTTATGCTGTGGGTTGATTCCTCATATTCAGAATCAACAAAAAAACGATTATATTCGGTGGGGTTGAGAACAAATATCGATTCATCTATGGTAGTTTCAACAAACTCTTCATTCTGTACCACAACTGCAAGATTTTGAAGGCTATAGCCGTCATGTGTTGTTAAACGAAGGTTCTTTGGAAGAACGATTGTATTGCCAGCATGTTCTATTTTCCAACGCAGTAGCGCCAGCTCCCAAAAATGTCGGAAATCTGGGTTGTGCCAAGGTGCATTGTGTATTTTAATGGGCTGATAAGTTTCTATCATGTGTTTGAGTGCAGGGGCTAATAAACCTTCTTCAAATTCCAAATGGTCTTTTTTCAGCATCCACCGCCCAAGCAGCTCTTCCTTCCAATCAGCCGTGTGATAAAGATTAATAACAGATTTGGGATCGGAATACTCATCGGACATTTCTAGAATTGGCAAGGGAAGCAATTCGTTACGCAATACGCCTTCTTTAAAGGGAGATTTTATGACCTTAGTATAACGAGAATAAAAATCAGCTCCGCAATATGCATTTGGTTTATTCGTATTGAGAAGACCTATGATTAAGGTGGATTCAGGAATATTAACACCATCAACCATTCGAATATCGTCTAGTATGGTATTGAATTTTACCATATCATCAGAGTCAAACTTGTCGTAATTGATGATTAAGACGGGATTATCGTTTTGATACTGCTTTAAGAAATCATGGAGGGGGCCCGAAGGCGCTTGATGGATGGTTGCCATGTTATCACCATTACGGGTTATATGGCGGGCAAAACAGATTAAATCATCGGGTGAACTAACATAAAAAACAGGTAGCTCGCTGTTAATACAAGCTTTTTCTAAATGTAAATGGAAGGCATAGACATCATCACTTGAGGTAAATTCAATGGCTAACTTATGCAGAGGTTTTTCCTTGAAAGTCGCATTCACAATTTTTTCACAATAATTCTCGACTGAATCAACAGGCTTTTGCTTTCGTTCCCACGTGCTGAGTTTTTCCCTGAGGCGTGCTTCAAGGGGATGCACTGGGGGGTGTTGTGATGATTCCTCTATCATCTTGAGAGAATGCAATAACGCTTGATGCTCATTTTTTAAATGGGGAAAGAGCAAATCTAAACCCTCTACACAAGCTTGGGGACCTAAAGCCTCGAGGCTTCGCTTTAATTTTATATCAGCATCTTGATCGATTTCACGAAACTGCTGAATTAAATCGTTAGTGTAAGCACTAAGGACGGGGTTCTCACTTGAAACTCCTCTAAACCATGCAGGATAGCCTTCCGTACAGCGTAATAAAAGACCAGAAAAAGTATTTGGCTGCAAGGGTTTTGATTGCAATCTTTCTACTATGCGTTTGACTTGAGATGACTCTAGAATTGCTAACGTTAATAAACCTCCTTCTTCAATGAAGTAGTCAGGTATTCTAGGTTCAATCGTAGAGTAAAGCAGATCTTGACTTGGGTTCATAATGTCTATCGAGATGCAATTACCTAGTGAATCTTCTAATGCTTTTATTACCTTATCAGGGGAGCTATCACGCCCAAAAGATTTAGGGCCCTCTACATAATTAGGATCATAGATAATCCATTCAATGAACTCCCCATTTACTTTGTATTCAAGGGCAATGTGATGCCATGTATTTGATAACAAAAGTGTTTCACCAGAATTATTAGAAGCTTTTTTTTCTAGCAGAGCCGATATATTTGTACCCACAAAATGTTTTTTATTATGTGTAGGGCTAAGCTGATAATTTAAAACATAATATTCCAGAGTTGAAAAACACTTCTGGAATTCATCGCTTATAGTATTGGATCCATCCCATGCACGCATTAATTCAAGCAGGATTTTGATATTCATCTCGTCAACAAAGAGACGTTTGATATAACTCTCGTCGACAAAGAAACGACTGAGTGCCGAACAAATTCCGTTTTGGATTGCGGGTATATGTTGCTTGTGTTGCGAGTCCGTTAAGGTCCAGTATTGTGAAAGTTTTTCAATGACCATGTTTTGGTCAAGGCTCTGATTCTCTCCCCTATAGATAAAAGGCTCATTTGGATCATTGGGCTTATAATCATGAAATTCACGATAATTATGTTTGGGGTCACTAAGCTCCTTATTAGCCATGGGCTCGATTGAATGATGGTATACAGTGACATGTTCAAATTTCTTACGGAGTTCACTAACTTCTTCTGGTAATAAAGAAGAATTAATTAAATCTAAATTCTTTAATTGTGGTGACCTTGTGATTAACCACTCAAGCTGGAAAGGGGTAATTGGGCTTGATCTGGGCTTGATAAAGGATTCCGTTCCTGTTCCATATTTCACTCCAGAGTTTATTGTAATATATTTTAGTTCTTTAAAATAAAGATTAGAAAATACCTCAGTCAGTACATCAATATAAACTCCTAATCTTTCTAAATTAGGCATCTTTTTAAATAGCTCATGCAGCACTGTTGCATTGATACTGCTATCGACCGTTAAAGAAAAATTCTTTATTTTCTCAAGAGAAAACGAACTAAGAACTGTAAAAAATTCTTGGGATAGTTTTTTGCAATGAGCGATGTTTAATTCTTCTAAATGTGGCGCATTTTTGATTATTTCAATAAGATCATTTTCATCTATATCACTACCGCTTACATTTAGCAGCCTAAGCTTAGAGAAATTATGTCCAGCCCATTTACTGTAATGCTTATCTTGAAAGTTACATTGGGATAAAACTAATTCTTCAAGATTGGGGCTGTTTTTGATGATCTCGTCAAAGTGCACGGCCTTACTCAATATTGCCTCAAATGTATGAAGGTTTTTTGTGCAGGTAAAAGGCAGTATTCCGTCGTGATTATAGGAGAAGTTTGATATCTTTAAATATTCTAAACTATAGGCATTCTTCAGGAGCTGCTCAACTTGATCAGGCAATATTTCATTATTATGCAATTCCAATCTATTAAAATACTCAGGATTTAATCTATTAAGTTGTGTTTCAGGTGCTACTGTACAAAGTTCTATGGTAAACTTTTCTAGTCTTAAGTTAGATAAAACCTCCATCAAATCTGGGGTAATAGAACTGTTTTTTAAATAAAGCGATAGCAATTTATCTTTGTTATTAATTAAAAATTCTTTATTGTGAAAAATTCTGTTGCTGCAAGAAAATAGATCCAATGGGTCTAGATAAATCTGTTTAGAATTAAAATGCTTTTCAAAAAGTTGCCTATATTCTTCTTTGCTGGGGTAATGAACACCCAAACCATCATTCCAGCACGTGTAGTATCCCGCTTGAAGTGGAGGAAATGAAGCGTTGATTATGTCTGTAATTTTGTTTCGCTCTTGTTCCTGCATCATTTCAAATGCAGTAATATCTAAACGACGCTCATTTAAACTCATTTCTATGAGTTGACAAATCCAGTAATCATCCAACACATGAATCGTATCAAACGCTTTTTTTGTTTCAATGCTCAATTGGACCGTTAAATCATGCGGAAAAGCAGGCTTTATCGCCTGACGCATTTTAGAATCACGAAGGCAATTTAGATTTTCTTTTGTTAATTTAATTAATTTTCCCTCATTGTCGTCCTCTTGCTGCCAAAGATAGAGAGATCCACCCTCTTCATCAAGCCAAGTTTGCAGCATTAAATGAATAAGATCAATTTTTTGCAATCCCCAGAATGGGGCTGTCCAATCCGCTAAAATGAGGGTTTTAGGTTTCCAGCCGTCTGCATTATCTTTTTTATAATAGGTTTTTTGTTGTACAAGACGATCAACATCCATTTCACCAGGACCATCATAACTGTATTTTATGGTTGTATTTTTTTCGTTATAATAGAGCTGATTATTGAATTTCATGGCGTTACCAATTTATGGCTTATGTTTATCATTATAATCACAATAAACAGTAATAAGAACACTCATAATAAACCAATATAACAATAAAAACAATTATTTAAAATAAAATAACAGAAAATTGCCATATATTCTTGAAAAAAGAATACGTTGCAAAACAGACTTTCCTTGCAACTTAGGAGGGAGGAAAGTTGCCATCAGGACCTAAAACAAGCCCTACGCCCCCAGACGTTAGGCCATATAAACAAGGGTTTACTTATTCACATATCCGCCACGAAGCAATCCGCTAAATTAAAGAGCTACACTAGCTCATCAAACATAATTGTGCTTCTATTTTTCTGGAGTAAATAGCGTCTAGAACGCCCATTAACGGACTGATTGTGTCTATGGATAACAACCAATTACCTGCTAATTCCAACAGAATTTTCAACTACTGATTGCGGAATCACCCTCGTTTGGCTTTTACCAAACAAAGTCGTCCGAACCTCAGCAACGGATTCCTGCATCGATTTTATGTGTGCCGTTTGTTGTTTACATAAACTGCGATAATTCGATTCGACATTTTTCACGTTGGTATTGTGTTTCCAAGCAAACAAGCCTAATTCACGAATCAATGCTTCAATATCCGTATGTGACATAAATTTTTCTTTTTGGCGCTGCTGCTCTCCTATGGTTTGCACTTTTCGAACCACTTCTATCGTGGGCTTTTTAGCAACAGGCCCATATTGAGATTCGTATTCAGGCAACCCTTTTTCATAATTTTGCTGATTATAGGCCTTGATGCCCATATTGCGGATAGCATTTCTCCTGCTCGATTGGAGATTGGCCAGTTCCGTCTGTTTAAATTTACTACAGGACTCTAATTCTGCCCAGTAGCGATCTAACATTAAACTGGCCGCATCAAGAATCATTACTTGCTGGATATGTGTAAGCCCAGGCAGCCATTCTGAAACCGCTTGAAGTGCATCTATTCCTTGTTGATACTCACCGATAGCATCATCCACACTATAAACATTGCGCTGATTAATCAATCTGCGTGCAGAAAATCCATGGCAGTCGGCTATTCCAAGCAAGGCCCTGATTTGATTTTCACAGGCATCTTCACTCTCAACTCCAGCGCGCTGATAATCATTTAAAATAGAATGGAACCCCCAATATGCCTGCACGGCTTTCTCATGCGTTTGCATCCCAATCCATTTTTCAGCTTCTTCAACCCTGATTCGCATAGGTGTTTTTGGAGCAATCACCATGATGTTGTCATTCACTTGATCTGATCTTGGCGCTAAACCATTGCTGCTAGAAGCGCTTCGAGCATGATTTTGGTTAGCATGCTTATGCCGTTTACTCGGTTTCTTCCGTTTAAATTTTTTAGAATGTGACGTGTTGTGATTCCTAGCTAAGGAAGGAGTTTTTTGCTTGTCTGCATTCTCCAGCGCTATTAACAGTTCCTTATATGCATCAGCCTGCATATCTTCTCTTAGTTTAAGGGCCCTTTCATCATCCGTTGCCCGGTTCGTTAGCGCTTCCTGGTAGATAACATGTTCATGGTTCAGCTTTTGAAAATAGAATTCGCAACGTTTGAAAAGGTCTAAGTACTCATTCCATAAAACGGGTATTTCTACTCTTTCCATGCTACCCATACTTCCCTCGCCACCTAAAAAGCGCTTGATAGAGTGTGTTTCTGTCCATGAATAATACCCAAATAAGAGTCCTTGCAGCTGGGTTATCTGCATTAAGGAATCAACAAGGACCTCTCTTGATGTGCCCCGAATAGGATTTTTAACGTGTTTAGATAAGAGCTCAAGGGCTATTTTGCCAATAATATTAACCTCGCTATAAATATTTCCCATCACGTCTTGAAGTACAGTCGAACGATAGAGGAAAAAATGAGTATCCGGATCAGAAGCGCCTATCATCCCATGACAATAAACATCCCACAGTAATGGCAGCACAATATTCAACCGCTCTTGAAATTCACGTTCTTCATAACGTCCTGATTTGCTTAGTCCACTGTATAAATAAGCCTGTGCCAAATGACTGTCAAACCACGCTTCAAAGACAGGAATGGTTATAGGCATTTCATCCCTGATTTTTTTAATACCATCAATCACATAATTATATTGCTCACGGCATAGCGCTGCCTTCAATTCTTGAAGATAACTAGCGTAATAAGTTTCAACATCCCAGCGTTCATCCGTCCTTATAGCTAATGCAGCATGCGGATCTGCGGGCATCGGCAGGCATTCCCTGATTTTACGCCCTAATCCTCTCACCTCTTGAATAAAATCATCAACCGCAACAACTTTGTTGGGGTAAAAGGCATATTCCTGAAGATGTCGGTACGAAATAGCCAGATATCCAGGATTTTTCTCAAGCCCACCTGTTTCTACAGCCTGAATGATATCTTTCACCCGCTGAACTTTAGCAGGCAACACTTCTCTTATATGGCAAGTTCCTCGGTTAACACTAAAATGATAGGCATTTGAAAACAGCTTTCTTTGATCTTCAGTCAGTGTTTCTTTAATTGCTTGATAGTGTTTAAAAAGAATAGCTCCGGAGGCCAAACAATCTTTATAAATAGCCGCAAGTTTTTCCCATTTTATCTGCTCTAACTGAGAAACCAGCTTCAGCTGTGCAATATAGGTATTACATAATGCATCAAACGCGCACGAAGGTTCGGCCGCAAGCTGCAATTGAAGTTTCTCGGCGTAGAAATCCAAAAGATTTTCTGCAGCACCAGGCGTCACTTTAGATCCTAACATCGACAACATGGCTTGCATGTGCTCAACTGCCTTATCAGGAGACATTTCAATATGATTCGATAAAAGAATAAATACCTGAACCATGTGAGTCTTGATGCTGGCTTTAAGAAGACTCTCCGCCAACTTATGATCCTGATACTCATGCGGCAATTTACGCAACGAGATCAGCTCGTTATACCGCTGAATAAATAAAGGAGCCAGGCGCTGTTTTTCATCCTTGCTAACCTTCGAAAAGGAACGAATCCCCGCTTGTAATTGATGAAAATAATCCAAACATTGTTGAAGTGGTGTTTCAGCTGAAGGAACCATTCCAACGACTAAGCTTAATTCAGCTAGACGCAGGTGTAGTTTTTGTACATCACCCTCATCTATGCTGTCGTTCACAATAGTCGGTATTGGGGCTAGGCACTCCCATTTTTCTTGTTCGCTCACCACAACCCGTTCTGTGTAGAGTAGATGCGTTTTTAAATAGGCCCAATAAAATAGAGAAATATGACTAGGAACTGTTAATGATTTCTGCTCATTTTTAAACCGTTGATACAGAGACGTTGCGGTGGCATAAAGTTGCGATATCTGGTTAGTCATCTCCTCTGGGGATTTCTCTTCCTTTAGGTTAAGAAATTGTTTTATGGTTTGAACAAACGCCACTATTTGACTCCCAAGCAAAGGAAGCTCTTCCTGGGAAGAACGTGCAGCGTGTTGGCTTGTATCTGAATCTTCTTGAATCCGTATCTCGCTTGCGGATAATGCGCTTGATTTCATATTGCGTCCCTCTTTAATATTATGTTATTTTGATGAAATAACTAACATCAAATGACAACCAACACAATGGAAACAAAATCTTATTATGTTTTTCAATAAATCAATTATTAATAAATTTTATCGAATTTGAGTAAAGGGTGGATCGGCGGTTTCATCGGCGTCGTGATGACGATAAAAAGACGATAAAAAGCGTATATTCTTTTGGTTATTACTTAACCCAGGCAGGGATGGCCTTTTTATTGATGTTGAGGATTCCCCCAACCATTTTTTCATGGTATAGTGGCCTCTTCCATCTTGCATAAAAGAAATCTATGTCTACGAAACCACAAGCCATGAAGCTTCAGCCCGTTCGCGGTACCCAGGATATCATCGGTGATGATTACGCATTATTTGAACGCGTCGTCACGATTGCCAGAGATATCTCCTCACGCTACGGCTTTAAAGGGATTATTACCCCTAATTTCGAATTTACGGACGTGTTTAAGCGCACCCTGGGTGATACGTCCGACATTGTTACCAAAGAGATGTATACATTTAACATGGGCGATGACAGCATTACCTTGCGCCCTGAATTTACCGCCGGTATCTGCCGTGCTTTTATCAGCAACGGCATGCACCATCAATTGCCGCTTAAATTCTTTTCTTCTGGCCCTGTGTTTCGCCATGAACGCCCACAAAAAGGGCGTTATCGCCAATTTCACCAGATTAACTTAGAATCGATCGGTTCTGCTGAACCTACCGCCGATATTGAGTTGATTGCTTTAGCTTCCGATATGTTGGAAGCATTGGGTATCCGTTCGCGCACGACCCTTGAGCTTAATTCGTTAGGGGACGATGAAAGTCGCGCCAATTACCGCGAAGCATTGGTTGCTTATTTTTCACGCTATCAGCAGGAACTATCCGACGATAGTAAAATGCGACTGACCAAAAACCCATTGCGCATCCTCGATTCTAAAGATGAGAATGATAAAAAGATTGTTGCTGGCGCTCCGATATTGGGGGATTTCTATACTGAGAATGCCAAACAATTCTTCAATATGGTTCAGCAGGGACTCTCAGCCATAGGTATTGCGTTTCATCTAAATCCTAAACTGGTACGTGGCCTTGATTATTACTGCCATACCGCCTTTGAATTCACCACCACCGAACTAGGAAGCCAAGGGACTGTCCTGGCAGGCGGACGTTATGATAAACTCATCAGCATGATGGGTGGCCCCGAAACGCCAGCCGTGGGCTGTGCTGGGGGCGTTGAACGTTTATACGAACTGGCTCGTACCCATCTTAACCTTCAACAGCCACGCCCCATTGTCATCATCCCTATGGGTGAAGCTGCGCTGAGTGCGTCATGGACATTGGTTCATGAATTACGTCAAAAAAGTGGCATCGTAGTCGAGCTTTACCCCGGAAATAATCTGGGTAAACAACTCAAGAAAGCCTCTAAATTAAACCCAAGCCATGCGGTGATTATGGGTGATCAGGAACTTGCTGCTAATCAGGTGGTGATTAAAAATCTTGACCAGAGCCAGCAATCTACCGTAGCATTCACGGCTGCCGACATACTGCGCGCCATTCAATAGACTTAAAAACAAAGCAGGGAATCCTGCCCAAGGATAGAGATTATGAGTTTTTCGGACAAACTGGATAAAATTCTGCAAAACCACCAACTTCTGAGCGACAAGCTGCAGTCACCGGATAAGCTTTCACATGAAGAATACGTCACTTCTTCTAAAGAATATGCGGAGATGACACCTATTGTTGAAAAAATCCATGAACTCCAGAAAGTCGAAAGAAACATCGAAGAATTAAATTCACTCTTAAACGACCCTGAAATGAAATCGATGGCCGAAGAGGAGCTCTATGCCTTAAAGCCGCTCCTGCCAGAACTGGAACATCAGGTTAAGATGTCGCTTCTGCCAAAAGATGAAGACGACGAAAAAAATGCTATCCTGGAAGTCCGTGCAGGCACTGGCGGTGAAGAGGCCGCACTGTTTGCGGCATCCTTATTCAGAATGTATCAGCGTTATTGTGAACGTAACCGTTGGAAGTTTGAAATTCTCTCCATTTCCGACACGGGTATTGGCGGATATAAAGAAGCATCTGCCAGCATTACCGGCAAAAATGTATTCGCCCGCCTTAAATTTGAATCGGGAGTTCACCGCGTGCAACGGGTCCCTGAAACTGAATCAAGTGGCCGTGTACATACTTCAGCAGCAACCGTTGCGGTATTACCAGAAGCTGAGGAAATTGATATCCATATCGAAGAAAAAGACCTGCGTATCGACGTGTTCCGCTCAAGCGGACCAGGTGGTCAGTCGGTTAATACGACCGACAGTGCGGTACGGATCGTACATATTCCGACTGGTTTGATTGTGTCACAGCAGGATGAAAAATCGCAGCATAAAAACAGGGCTAAAGCCTTAAAAATACTTCGTTCCCGCCTTTATGAAATGGAACGCGAAAAGAAAGAAAAAGAACGCTCCGCCAGTCGTAAACAACAAGTCGGATCGGGAGACCGTTCGGAGCGTATCCGTACCTACAACTACCCACAAGGACGCGTTACCGATCACCGCATCAACCTTACCCTCTATAAAATTGATGGTGTGGTCAAAGAAGGTGAACTCGACGAATTGATTGATGCCTTGATTTCAGAAGATCAAGCCATAAAACTTTCTGAATCGGCCGATGATTAAACCCCAACGCACGATTGAGCAGGCATTAAGCGAAGCTAAACATGCGCTTAAAAGCGCGGGGATTGATTTGCACCATCTTGAAGCCGAATTGCTCTTGGCGCACACTCTAGAAAAAACGCGGGAATATGTCATTGGCTATCCTGAAGCGACCGTAAACCAGGAGCTCTATACCCTCTATCAATCCTTCATAAAGAGGCGCATTGACCACGAACCCTATGCACTGATTGTCGGTTCGCAGGAATTCTGGGGACGTGCCTTTAACGTCTCCAGCGAAACATTAATTCCCCGCCCTGACACCGAAACGCTGATAGAAGCAGCCTTGACTCTCTTTAAAGATAAGAATCAACCCTTGCGGATCATTGATTTAGGGACCGGCACTGGCTGTCTTCTCTTAACCTTGCTGGCTGAGTTCCCTTGTGCCACGGGCATTGGCATTGATATCAACGAAAACACCCTGGAAATCGCTAAAACCAACGCCGTGCATTTAGGGCTTGCCAAAAGGGGTGAATTTCAATTAAGATCATTTGGTGAGGATGTTGATGGTCGGTTTGACCTGGTAATAACAAATCCTCCTTATATAGTGAGTTCTGATATTGCATCACTAGAGCCTAACGTAAGAGATTATGAGCCTCATCGGGCGTTGTCTGGTGGAGAAGATGGACTAGAGCATTATCGGAAGATTATACCCACACTGCCAAATATCGTACCATCAGGTGGATGGTTTATCTGTGAGATAGGCAATCACCAGGAAACGGAAGTGGCAAGTTTGTTGGGGAATATAGGGTTTCATGTGCATGAATTGCGGCGGGATCTCAGTGGGATTATCCGTTGTGTTGTAGCAAACAGGCCTTAGTGGACGTTTCCTTTAACCTAAGAAAGTGGAGTCTATGTCAGACAACATGCAGCCAAGTATGCAGCCGATGCGCCGCAAAAGATTTTCAGGCCCCCCTCGTAGTGGTGGCAATCCCAACAACCGCCCAAAGGGCAAACCTCAGCACCGCCCTGGAGGCGGCTACCGCGGCCATAGTAATGGTGGCGGCAATAACCCCAACCAAGATCCTTACGCAGCGGTTCCATTGCGTCGTGCGATCCAAATGCGCGATAAATACATGGAAATGGCGAAAATGACGCAGGATCGTACTGATACTGAATATTGGTTGCAACATGCTGACCATTTTAATCGGATTGTTATGTATCATCAGCAAAATGTCCGTTATAGCCAACCCCATCAGCAAGGCGATCACCAACATCAACACGGCGATCAACAGCAGCATGATGGCGACTCGCGCCATGATCGTGGTGACCGTAGTGAGCACGCGCATCGCAGCAATCGCGGCGCTCCTTACCCAGAAAATCCGGGTGATGGCGAAAATGATGGCGAAAGCTCAAATTCCAACGGCAGCATCGATGCTGAACCATTCGTTATGCCAACGGGCCCAGGAATGTCCTACGTTCCTTCCACCAGCTATGGCTTGACTCCGAACGACCAAACGCCTCCGATAATTATCCCTGAGGATGAAGAATAAGTTTCTGCTTGAAAAAAAGCGATAAGATAGTTATGTTAGATCTTCCCTCCTCAAGAAGGAGGGAAGATCTACGTCTATAACGGAGGGATGGCCGAGCGGCTGAAGGCGGCGGTTTGCTAAACCGTTATACGGTTGAAAAGCCGTATCGGGGGTTCGAATCCCCCTCCCTCCGCCATTAACTGAAAGACAACCGTTCTACACTCGGTAACGGTTGCCCCGCAAAAGCCCAGTCTGTGCGGTGTTTTCCCATGACTTTATCCTGACTTTCCCACCCCTAAAACAGCCCATTTTTTCTAAAGTACGCCGCTCTATCGCTCTCAGTTATAAAAAACCCGTACTTGGGAAAAGCCAGTACGGCTTTTTTAGTCAAGACAATCTGCGGCTTTACGCGATTTCCTGACCATGACTGTTGCCATAGCCTACGCTAGGCGTTGTTGTCAGAGCGTGCAAATACGTTGAATTTTGCTTTGTAACGCTTCTTGCCGTTTTCGGTCACTTCCTCAAACGGGTCTTCCGCCTTTAGGCTGGGGTTCTGATGCCCAAAGAAATCCTGCAGCCGTTCCTTCAGACTCTTCTTGGTTTGCGCGTCTTTGCGTAAAAGCAGAATCTTGCCATGGTCTTCTGAAAACTTAATGAGCAGTCCCCAAGCCTTATTCGGTAGAGCACCCCCATCGTCGGCCTTTTTGCGTTTGTCGCTCATGGCGAACTGAC